>DTYD01000061.1 GCA_012962055.1 Hadesarchaea archaeon | reverse complement strand
TGAAATTCTGTGGGGGTCGTGGGGTAGCCTGGTCTATCCTGCCGGCTTAAGGTTATCGGACGAATAACCTGCCGATCGGGGCCTAGAGCATCAGGCGAAAGAGCCGGTGACCCGAGTTCGAATCTCGGCGACCCCACCATTAATACCTCGTTTTCCTAACGCGTCCATGTTTCAGCGGCTTCAATCGGGCGAGCCACCGGATTGCAAAAAAAAGAATAACCGCGGTGATCAGATAAACAACACCCTTCCAAGTGTTACCTCCGGGGACAGAGCCCCAGCTTCCAAAACAATAAAGCCTCCAGTCACCTGTTTTCACGAAGACTTTTCCGTAGGCGACAGCCGGAGAGGAGACCCCGGTTCTCCCCACGTGGTGTTTCCAGATTATATCCCCATTTTGAGCATCTAAGGCATAAAAGTACCCGTCTTGGGATGCGATGAAGACCATGGCATCTGCGACCGCCGGCGATGATTTTACCGGTCCTTCAGTAGCGTAACTCCATCTCAATTCACCGTTTTCGCCACGGAGGGCATAAACGGAGGAGTCATCTGAACCAAAGTAGATTAACCCGTTGGCAGAAGCAGGTGAGGAATCTATCCGGCCTCCGGTCTCGAATGTCCAGAGTTCTTCACCGGTAGCTTCGTCTAGCGCGTAGAGCTGTCCGTTACCGGAACCTATGTAAATACGTCCGTCTGCAATCGTTGGTGATGAGATTATCGCGTGGTTGTCGAGCTTTCTTGACCAAACTACCAACCCATCACCTCTCCGCAGAGCGTAGACAGTACCGCTCCATGTCCCAACGAAGATTCGGTTATCATCGACAGCTGGCGAAGATGTAATTTTGCTTCCAAGATTTTTCTCCCAAATCAGCTGTCCTGTCGTGGCATTGATGGCGTAAACGTAGTTGTCGGCCGAGGCAATATAGACAGTGTTGTTGACGACAGCAGGCGAGGAGTGGATCGGCCCTCGCGTTAGATAGCTCCAAATCATCTTGCCGTTATCAGCCCTCAGACAATAAACGGAGTTGTCATGGGAGCCGAAGTAAACGCGTCCCCCAGCAAACGTGGGCGATGAAACTTCATCCTCTGCATTGAACTTCCAAAGTTCCCCGCCATTGAACACATTTATCGCGTAAAGGTACCCATCGCTCGATCCCACAAAAACTTTGTAATTATCGACCGCAGGTGAAGAAAGCACACCGTTCCCCTCGAACGTCCAAGCGATTTCGTTAGTATTGGGAGCAAAGTAGTCGGAGTAACCTGTACGTTGGGAATCGTGTTGAAAGGTCGGCCACTCCTGCGCTTGGACCGCCCCTGTTAGCAGGACGACAATGATAACGAGCACGGCCCGCATACTATCACCAACGAATATAAGTCGTCCTTAATTAACTTCACCAGTGGGAAGCCCACTTCTGTAAGGAGGAGGTGTTAATCAATACGCACCATTTCTTTTTAGAACGAAAAAAGTTCGCTGTTTTTATCCATGGATTTCTTTAGAATCCCCCTTGCAGCCAAAACACCTGTGGCGGCGGCAGCGACGATCCCTCGTGATTGACCAGCCCCATCACCAGCTACAAAAAGATTAGGCACACTTGTTTCCATGTTTTCATCCACTCCAATTTCCATACTGTAGAACTTCACCTCTGGGGCGTAGATCAGGGTAGAATCGGAGGCGACACCCGGGGCAACCTTGTCGAGACGCTCGAGTCCCTCCAAAATGTCGGTCACAACCCTCCCGGGGAGGGCCATCGAGATATCTCCCGGCGTAACGCTCTTGAGGGTCGGAACAACGTTCCCCCGCTCGATGCGTTCCCAGGTCGAACGCCTTCCAGCACGCAGGTCCCCCAGCCGCTGGAGCAGTGGGCGCCCACCACCAATTGTCGTGGCTAGGTAGGCGATCGATTGCCCATATGTGGTCGTGTCGGTGACGGGCTGGGTCAATTCGATGTGAACGAGAAGGGCGAAGTTTGTGTTCGGGGATTTCTTTCCGCGGAGCGATTGCCCGTTCACACCAACGTGGTCATTATAACGCTCCTCCATGACCCAACCCCTTTCATTACTACAAAATGTTCTTACAAAATCATCGAAGGTTTTCGTTCGGATGTGGAACTTCGGGTCGCGGTTCACTTTGACCACATCCTCGTAGACGACAGCCGGCACCTCCACGCGCACGCCTATGTCGATGGGGCCGTGGGTCAACTTCACTCCCAGCTCTCGGACTTGCTCAGCAAACCAGTCTGCGCCCACCCTCCCGGGAGCGGCCAGGATGTATTTGGCCTTGAGTTTCTCCCCCTTGATCACAACCCCATCTTTCTCTATGCGCTCGACTTGCGAGTTGAGCCTGAATTTCACACCTTGCTTTTCAAGTTTGAGCCTGAATGAGTTGATAACCTTGGGTAGGTATTCGCTTCCGATATGGCGCTGTGGAATCGGGATGAACTTGACGCCTGCCGCAGCTGCCACCCGGGTAAGCTCCTCAACTCCTTTAGAGTCTCCCCCATAGACTTCCTGGGGGGCGCCATGCTCCACGAAGATATCGTCCACTTTTTTGACCAAGGCCTCAGCCTTCGGGACACTTTTGGTGAATTTGCTAAGATCTCCGCCGATGTCGTAACGGAGGTTCAGAGTTCCGCTGGACATTCCTCCAGCTCCGCCGAGTCCGCACATGATCTGGCAGGGCTTGCATCCTATGCATGTTTCAGTCTTGAACGCCGGGCAGGCACGTTTTTCGATGTCCTGCCCCCAGTCGATGACAGTTACTGACAGGTC
>DTYD01000060.1 GCA_012962055.1 Hadesarchaea archaeon | reverse complement strand
GATGCGTCCCCCGACCAGCCCGCGAACCCGTAGTTCTCGGCGGGGACGGCCGTGAGGGTCACGACGGTTCCCTCGGGGTAGCTGCTGCCGGGAGGGTCGAGCGTGACCGAGCCGCCCGCCGCTGGATCAACCGAAACGATGAGCGTATAGGAAGCCACCCGGAGGAAGTGGGCGGTGACGCTCTTATCGCTATCCATCGTGATCTCGATTGTGTTATCGTTCTCGAGTCCGGAGGGAACGTCCCCGGACCAGTAATCGAACTCGTAACCTTCGGCTGGCATGGCTGTCACGATGACCTGCGTGCCGTTCTCGTAATTCTCCCCAGGGGGCCCAGGGTGACGGAGCCGCCCCTTGAAGGATCCGCGTAAGTAGAGAGGGAGTAATATGTCACGATTCGAAGCGAGTAGATCCTACCCTCTGCAACATCTGACACCCAGAGGTGCTCACCATCCCACGCTAGACCGTAGGGAAGATCGCTATCCACGCCGAAAGAGGATATCAAGTTACCGCTTGTGTCGACCTTGTAAACCCTATTGCGAGTGGTAGAGGTGGCCCAGAGGTGCTCGCCGTCCCATGCCAGACCATAAGAAACTATGGCAGGAGAGCCGAATGAGGAGATGATGTTGCCGCTGGTGTCGAGCTTGTAAATCTTGTCCTCGTTGGCATCGGTGGCCCAGAGGTACTCACCATCCCAGGCTAGATCAACACCCCTGTAATCAAAGCCGAAGAAGGAGACCTCTTCTAACATCTCCACCGCACCCGATGCTGACCCCACCTCCAACCCGACCAGCACCACATTGCCAAAGCTCGCGCTTGCGCCCGCCTCGGCGAGGGAGGGAACGCTGGTTATGAATATCTCGTTCTCATCCGAGTTGTCCGAACCCTGAGCTCGAACCCCAGAACTGGAAACTAAAACAAACACGGCAAGGAGCAACGCCGTCCCTAAGAATTTGGTGGAGTTCATCCTACCGTCTTGGAATCTCACATGCTATCACTTACATTTTTCTACTCGAACGGGGTGCCTTGGAACTAAATATCCACAACGACCCGAAACCATTTGGATCGCGTTTGATTCACCTCATGTGACGGATTATTGCCCAGAAAAAGGCGGACGGAGTGTTCTCGAAAAACCTCAAAGCCTTGATCGACGCTCTGAATCTATGCGAGCAAGGCGCTTGATCCTATCTAAGCACTTAATTTTTATCTACAGATTAAAATTCAATCCGCATCGGACGAGACTTGGTGAAAAAACTCGTGGCGCCGGGGCAGGGATTTGAACCCTGACAGCCCAAAGGGCCAACAGCTCTCGAGGCTGCCGCATTACCTGACTCTGCCTTCGGGCTCCCTCAACTGAGAGAGTACCCCGGCATTACCAATCCCCGGCATTTAAAAAGTGGCTTTATAATCCTAATAAAGTTGACACAAATTTTGCCAACTGAAATTTTTCCTTAAAACCGACCTCATAGGAAGTCAGCAAGACTGAGTTGCCGGTGGGCGTCGCTCTCAAACATCGATTTGATGTCATACTGGGTGAGATTCAGACGTTGCTTAGTGTAATCGCTCACATCATACTCATCCGCTACCTGCATCGCGACCTGTAAATATTTCTCAACGCCTCCGCGAGTAACGGTTAAAATCAACTTGCCGCCACAACGGGCGCAAACACCATTCAACGGTACCCGACGGTGGATCGAGTTACAAGACACACACCTGAACTTTTGGGTCGCGAATTTGCGGAGGTTTCCTTTAAGGTCAGGGATAAAGTGATGTTCTATGATGCGCTCAGCGACGTCTCGCTCATCGACAGCTCTTATCCTTCTGGCCAGTCCGAGCTGCGCTGAGATTTTCTCCTCCATCGTTTCCAATGTCTTGTATCTGCTTGAATACGGCCCGGCAGCGATCTCGTTGGTGTGAACAGAAAACTCTAACCCCTCGTATTGCTTTTTTGCCCCAAGCCTTTGTTCAACGGTCTCCATTAACTTCGCTACTTCAACCGGCTTTGCGTAATGCTGCGTTGCCTCGTAAAATTCAATTGGATATTTTGTCATCACGTCCATGTTATGGGCCTCTTTGTCGATCTCCGTTGGATTTATGCGGGTGCTGAAGATAAGCGGTGCATCCATCGTTCCCCCACGCTTGGATGGTAAGAAGCGTTTGCTGAAGTTCAGCAAGGCATCAAGCAGTAACATTACGCAATCTTCGTCGCCATCACACCGAACTTGAAACAGTTGATTGCTCCATAAAACATTTTTAGAGGTTATTTCCCCATCCTCAGTTTTCACATCTACACAATAGGAACAAACATCATCTTTTATCTGGTTTATCGATTTTACACTGTCAAATGTGAAATCACTGAATGTCTGCATTTTATGCGTTTTGCCGTTCATTCGTATGTATCTGGTGGGACGCACAGAAGTTTTCCTCAAACTCTCTATTCGGGCTCTCTTCAGCGGGTGTCTTGAATCACATATCCTTGCAAATTCGCGTAGGTCTCTTCCGTATAATTTTAGGTGATACAGGGTAGTTTCCCTGGGGAATTTTAACTTTTGTAGTAATTTCTTTCCCGGTGATCCGAGTTTAATCTCAGCGTATCTCGAAAATATCCCGTTTCTTAAAAGAAGCGTGGCGATATCTTGTAAAAGCTCTTTATTTATCGAGTAAAATGCCAATCTTTTTGGAGATTTCAGTACTGTGCCGTTTCCATCAAAATATCCGGAAAGAAATTCTTGGATGAGATCCCCTGAGAGTGAATAGACAAACTTCGGCACCCGCTTTGTGCGAGCATTCTTCCCCATTCTCCACACCTTGGTGAATAGAAGATAGACTATCTTGCTACAGATGGTAAATTTAGTTTCGTTCTCCTTGACGACCTTAACACCGAACGCACGCTTGATGCTTTCAATAAGAGCGCCCGCGACATTTTTGTCAAATGTTCTAAATGAAACTTGATAGCATGACCCATTACTCCTTGCATGCCCTTCGGCCAAATAGAACCCGAGAACCCTCATCAGCCCTGATCCTAACGGTATCTTAGATGGTATAACAAAATCATCTCGCCCCAGTCCTATGACGGCTTCGTTGGGGAGATCCTCGAACTTGCAAAAATCTTTCTTAACGAACACTTCAAAATGTGATAACGGCACGCTTGAATACCATCCACGCAAAGTTTTTTTCAAATATTTGGGCATCCGCAAAGATTCTAAGACCTTGTTTCTCCCGACTTTCTTGACAACCATTTTGAAAAAATCATCGGCCCCTCTTATCTTAACCTCTTTTTTGAGTTTTTCATCTGTACGGAGGAGCTCTTTGACGAGATTTATGGAGGATGGCGTTTCATCACGTAAAAGTAAACGAGTGGCGATCGGAACTTTGTCCTCAACTCGTACATCGGTCATTTTCTTCGCCTTCAGCTCCTCTCCTTCAAAATAAAGCAAATGATGATCAGGTGTAGAAATGAAATCGCGATTGGTAGAAGTTGTAAATTTTACCCAGTATTTAGGCGGGGGGCCCTTTAGGAAGCGCGTGATTTTCCTTCTCACGATTACATGGGTCTTGGGATCGATGCTTATCGCGTACCAATTATATGGATTGTCCAAGATCTGTGTACCGTGGAAATCTGCCAGCCTAGTCTTTTCTGGAAACTTGTTCATAAGTTCATCCACGAGTTTGCCTATCCTTTCTATCCTGAGTTGCTTGTGATCCTCGTCCCAGATCAGTAGCCTTGTAGACGGATGAACGCAATCCCTTCTTTTTGCGGCGTGAAAGAACGGGTGTGCATAACCTACGCTGGCATCTGTGAACCCGATTATGCGTCCAGCAATCCCGACCGATGTGTGCGGAGCTAACCCTATCACCATGTGGCCCACAAGATCTGGGAGAGAGTTGGCATTGTAGTAAGATGGCAGACCGTAAAACTTCTGAAGCAGCTCATCTACGAACCTGGAAGCACTAAGAAGGTATTCTGCCCCGGCCTTGGAAATAATCACATCCTGTACCTTTAACTCAACAACCTGTTCGTCGTTTTCTATTGGTTTTCCGTGAATGTCTTTTGTGTAACCAAGTTCGCGGAGCCGTTCGATCGGGGTACCTACTTCCCGAGGCTTGAAGTGAGTGAGAGGGACATTGGTAGCATCAAACCTTACCGTGCCGTCCTTGAACACGTAAACGTTGTGCTTTGCACGCAGAACCCCTTTCTCGATTGGTTCGGGGATTTTGTACTCGCTTGTCATTCCCTGAACTCCTTTGACCAATTCTGGACGTTCTTCTTGTAGCCGCTCAAGCGCTGCTTCAAAAAGAGATTTCAAGTCAAGTCCACGCTTGTTGAAAAACTCACCTCTAACATTACACGTCGGACACCTTTCATTGGTTATGGGGCGCTTACACTTGGAACATGTTTTCACAAACTTCGAAACCGTGCCACAATTCTGACATTTCCTCGTTAAGCCAACCGACCCACATTTTGGACACTCTAACATAACCACCTCAACGTATGTTTCTCCTTCCTTTTCTGCAGCCTTTACTAAATTGCGCGTCGTCCCCCCGCGCATACCCACTGGAAAAAGTACATGAACGGGGGGTTTCATCTTCCGCGGATTTGCTTTCTCAGGTCTGCCCATTCTGGCCCCAATGCGGGTTGGGGCCTTTTTCCTCAAGGAAAATCCGGCCAACGTCTGGATTATTTCCATGACATCTTTAGTAGAACTAGAACGCAACGTGCCTTCCAACCTATTCCTAGTCAAACGCTGTCCCTCTGGCAGACCAAGACACCTGCATAACGGAAGGGCGTGCTCTTCTACAAGAACATGTTCACCATCCACCTTGTGCGGTACCCCAAGTTCCTCCAACAATCTCTTCGGTGTCTGATCCAAAGAAACACGGATTCGCTTGAGCCCTCCTTTCTCGAACTCCGGTTCCCCGCCAGCAAGCCATTTGCCTAATTCTCCAAGTTCTTCCACTTTGAAATCATGGTATGGATAAGTGTATGCTGGGTGAAGAGGTACACCTAACTCCTCTGAAATTCTTATCGCTAGATGTGGAGACGGTCGTGGGTATGGGGGCGAACAGTAAGGAGTCAAATCCGTATCAAATCTTTTACCAATTAATGCTCGTGCCACCTCTTGGCTCCACCACTCTTCAGAATAACCCGCTGGCATGAGGGGATGATTGTTCTCGAGAAACTCCCCAAAACTGACGAGGATATCTCCTAAAAACAGTATTTCTTCAACTTTGTTCCTGATTTTTAATGCCTCCTTCACAGAATTTACTTGGACCACTGAACCGTCTTTGAGTTTGACCACCGGACCCTCAATCGAATCGACCGGTACGACTGCTCCACCCTTTCCCGGTCGCTCAGTTTTGAGCTGTGTGCCTATCGCCAAAAAATCGTCACATATTACCATGGTCGCCGGGTGCACACCGATTGCCGCTATTCCTGTATTTCTGGATCGCCCGTATCGAAGCCTAAATCCGCCCTCGCGACCGCGGTGCCCTTCGGTCCCTGGATGAGAGAAAACAGGCCTCCCAGCGATCACCTCACCGAGATAAGTTTCCCCTTTTGGAAACACAGGCGCATTTTCATCTTTGGCCGGTGCTTTCGAAATTTGTTGAATATCTGCGAGCCAACCCCATCCGTCGATGTTGAGCTTGCTCACGTACTTCATTATCTTGGAGGCCTTCTGCATCACCCCCTCGGTCAAAGCGAGAACCGCCCCGCCTCTGACGAAGTTGTGTCCTATGCGCTCGAGATCCCTATACGCGGTGACCGAGACGTCTTTCTCTGTCGGCTCCCCGGTGATCTCAACTGGGAGATTGTGCACCGCAAACAGGATGTCTGCCTCAGATGGCTTGTATTGTTCACGGGCTATACTCGCGTGGTAAATTTCGACTTCTTCAGCAAACCGCCTAGCCTCTTTTTCGTCGGACTTGTACGGACTCAAATATAACTTTCGTCGAGCGAAATCTCCAGCTAATACCGCGAGGGCCGCTGCGGTCCCGCCAGCTGCCCTGATCGGACTCGCGAAATAAAGAGCAAGATAAGGGGTCCCATCGAAATTCCTTTTTATTTTGACCTCGGTTATCCCCTCGAGAGGTGCTATCACTATTCCTTCTGTCAGCACCGCAAGCGCCGTTCTAATGGCTTGTTCTGCCGCTTTTTCTTCATTGAGTTTACCGAATTTTCCATCAACAATCATCTCGACTAGCTTGAGCGCCAATTCTTCACGAGGCATTTTCTTGTCGAGTTCTCTTATCACCTCGGCGACGCGTGGAGGTCCAACAAGTTTTTCGACCCTAGAAGCGAGGTCTCCAGCCTGTGGAATCTCTGGCTCAAACTCTGGATCACGACCTAACGAACGGGCTTTTTTTGCTATTTTATAGATTTCATTTATCTTTTGCTCTATTTCTTGAAAGTACGTCTCCATCTCTTGACTCATGACGGTCAATTTATCACTTCCCCTATACTTCCGAAGACGAAATCTGGGGCCATCCCAGTACCCCCGATCTTTTTGACATCCTTCTCGGTGCACACGCCACTGAGCACGAGTATGGTTCTAAGTCCACTTTTCTTACCCGCTTCAACATCCGTGTCTATCCGATCACCAACTATCGCGGTTTTGCTTGGTTTTGTGTTGAGTAATGTCAAACCCATGTTTATGATATGGGGGGACGGCTTACCTGTGACAAGATCCGGTTTTCTCCCTGCACAGCCCACAAGTGCTCCAACCGTGGCTCCGGCGCCAGGTAAAAGCCCCGCATCAGATGGATATGCGGCATCCATATTTGTAGCGATAAACTCCGCACCAGCCGAAAGGGCACGCAACCCGCCAGCTATTTTGCTGTAATCTAATTCTCGATCCAGCCCCGCCACCACATGGGTCGCTTTTTCCGCATCTTTTCGTGAAACCAGTTTAAGACCTGCCCGCCTCAACTCGGATTTCAGGCCCTTTTCGCCTACAACATAAATTTTTGCATGGGGGGATCGCTTTCGAAGATACACTGCTGTGACATATCCTGATGTCACTATATTATGCTCACGTGCTGAGATCCCCATCTGTGTCAATTTTTTAGCGTGCTCCCTTCGAGTATACGCAGAATTATTGGTGAAAAAAATCAGTTTTTTACCTTCGTCTCTAAATCGCTCGACCGCCCTCGCCGCTCCCTTCACTGGTCTGTCCCCGTTGTAAAGAACGCCGTCCATATCCAAGAGAATCGCTGATATTCCATCGAGAGCCGCAGATGGTTTACGCAAAACGTATCACCTTGGTCTGATGGGTTTGAAGATCCACAACTGGACTATGCCTGGTGTCGGGTCGACTCCCAATTGCTGCATATAATGGGTCTTCCCTTGAAAAGTTCCGGAATTAACCACGGAAACGTCGCGATAACGAATGTAACCATTAACGTGGACATGACCGCAGTGAAAAACGTCCGGCGGGTCATCTATTATCAGATAATCGTGCTGTTCTGGAGATATCGCGGTACGACCTCCGTAAATTGGCGCTAGGTGTCGTTTTTGCAGGAGTTTAATCATGGGCGGTATTGGGTCTTGACGGTTGAGGCCCGGCATGGTCGCAATAAGATCGTCGAAGCTTCTTCCATGATAAGCGATGAAATTAACTCCATGGAGGGAGAACCAAGCGGGATTTCCGATCATTATTGTATTCAAATCACACAATTCACCAGCCATATCTTTAGAAATCGCCGGTTGAGGTTCGGAAGGACGCACCGCATCGTGGTTGCCGGGCGCTATTATAACAGTAATATGCTCTGGAACTTGTCCTAAAATTTTCGCTGCCATTTCGTATTGCTTAAAAATGTCTTCAATCAAAAGTTCCTCATCTTGCTGCGGGTACACGCCAATTCCATCGACAACATCGCCAGCGAGCACGATGTACTTGACTCTACCAGCAAGTTTTTGATGCCCACCATCGCCTGCTTCCCCCCGTAACCATTTGACAAACTTCAAAAACAGGTCTTCTAAAAACATCTCGCTCCCTACATGTAAGTCCGATATTAACGCTGCGCAAACTGGATCATCCGCCCGGCGGGGGTCGTGTTTTACCGGTAAATCCGGCCAAATTATATCATTCACGAAGATTCGTGGTGTCCTGTCACCTCCTCGTAAAGATCCTATGACCCCAATTACCTCATCCGGAACCACTTCTGCAGCCTTCTGAAAGAGCTCACCCTTTCTTTTAAAAACGAAGGCAGTTGCCTTCCCAGTTGGATCCTCTAAATTTATCATCATGTTCCCAATTGAGGATTCGCGCTTGTCTGATACCAATCCGATTACTTTAACCGTTTCCCTCTCACCAATTTTACTTAAACTTCCAATCGGGATCGCGTCCTGCAGTTCAATTCGATTTTGCAAAATACGACTCAGCCTCTCATATCTATTATTGAAAAGTCCAACGAAATCTTTCAGCTCCCCGGCACTGTAACTTTGTCCGGTTATGTCCTTTAGCACATTCACGCGGGATTCATATTCCGCTGCAATTGGTTTGAATTTGGTGTGGGTAAGTTCTGGTAAACGTCCAGTTTTTGCCTCCACTTCCGATTTTTGCTTATTTTCAACCTCTGGGGTTGGGGGCAGTGGTTTTATTGAGACCAACTGTTTTGGCTTCTGAACCCCCTTGCCCAGAATTTCCGCGACGATGTTTGAGGTTATCACAAATGGTTTGGTCTCTTTTTCCATTAGGGTGGACAATACCCGGTCCACTGCTACTTCCATGTTCCCATGACCTCGAAGTACTTCAAGTGCGTCCTTTGTAAGCTGCACATCAATATCCATGAATTTCCGAACTACGGCATGTTCGTCCATCGGAACCCCTACACCCGTGGGATTTGGCTGGAAAGAACAAATGTTTCCATGCTCCTTATCGGGTAATATTCTTGGACCGCAGCTCTCACCTGTGTCGGGTGAATATTCAGTTTTATCTCCTTGGTCCTGCCATGACGTCCCTTACTCACAATCTGCGCGTTTATGATCCCAAGCATGTCCAATTCAGAAATCAAGTCACTAACACGACGTTGCGTTAGGACGTCCAGTCCACTTTGGCAAGATAAATCATGATATATTTCATACACATCACCGCTCACTATCCTTCGCGGAGTTCTTTCGACCAGCAACACGATACTATACAATACTAACTTCGATTGTGTCGGCAGAGTTCGAATTATCTCGACCATTTTATCCTGTTCGATTTTCTCGTACGCCCGTCTTACATGTTCTACCGTCACAACCTCTGTCCCTTCACGCTCTGCGAGTTCTCCTGCGACACGAAGCATGTCCAAAGCTCGTCTGGCATCGCCGTGCTCCCTAGCCGCATGAGCCGCACAGAGTTGAATTACGCCGCCGCCGATGACACCATCCATGAAGCTTATCTTGGCCCTTCTATCTAAAATGTCCTTTAACTGAAGCGCGTTGTAGGCTGGAAACACTATCTCCTCTTCGCTAAGACTGCTCCGGACGCGTGGATCAAGATATTCCATGAAATTCGTGTCGTTTGAGATGCCAACAACCGCAACCTTTGCGTTCTTTAGGTCCAAGTTCATCCGCGTCAAAAGATATAGAACCTCATCACCACTTTTTTGCACCAGTTTATCAATCTCATCAAGTATTATCACGGCGAGCTGTCGATCCTCGTCCAAAGCTCTAAAAAAGCTATGGTAAACCTCATCTGTCGGCCAACCAGTCATTGGAACCCGCCTGGGAAGCTTGGCGGATTCTAAAAACTCTTTTCCACGGGTGTTCTCGAGGTTCCTCAAGAAAACATCTGAAATTGTTGCGAGTATCCTGTATTGTGTATTCACAATTTCGCAGTTCAGATAAATTACCTTTACCTTTAACGGCGCTTGACCGCTAACCTTCTCCAATTCTTTTGCCACGTACCTCACCGTGGCTGTTTTTCCTGTGCCTGGCTTACCATAAAGAAAAATGTTTGAAGGGGTCTCTCCTCGTAACGGTGCGGCGAGTATTCGTGCAAGCTGGTGGATCTGGTCATCCCTGTGGGGCAGTTCCGCCGGTGTGTAGCTCGGACGTAAATACTCTCTGTTTTTGAATATCTGTCTCGTCTCCAGCAATGTGTTGAACAGATTTTCCGAGCCCATGTTTTCCCACCTCCTCTCCAGTATTCTCGAACGAATCGCTTAGCCTTTTGCTCCAATTCTCAACCATATCGGCCAGGCGATTTATAAGAAAATGTTCTTCAGGCGGCAGACCGCTGGGGACCTCGGGTGATAGAGCTAACCGGAGAAGTTTCGGCAGCCTTATCTCCACCAGAGTGAGAGCTTGATCCTTCAACTCACTAGCTTTTTCAAATTTACCCATCGTCTGCAAAGTCGAAATCCCGCGAGCTACTGACTGGTAAAAATTACTCGATAAAGACGTGAGACCCGAGCTACGCTCTTCCGCAAGAATAAGTTTTCGAAGCTCGGGTGGTGTGAGTTTTTGAACCGGCTCCGCAATTCCGTGACGTTCGAGGGCTACAGCATCCCACACCCACATTTCCGCCTCATCCCCCACGGCAAGTGGTCCAAGCTGTCTTCGAACTAACTTTATCTCCGGAACCTCTTTCAAAATACGAACATTCATCTTCATGTTATTTCACCGCCCGGCTAACAGTCTCTGGAGTGGGGGAGTAGAGATAACCCCTCTTTTTTTCTTCGTCTATCACCCACTCCACAAATCCTTCTTTGATGTCTTCGGCCCCGGCCTGGACCTTTACTATTTCAATAGGCACCGCCCCACCGTACTGCTCTTCCAGCTCTCTGATTATATCAAACACGCGCTGACGCTTCTCGCGCTGGGACTTTGGTATACCCGTCATGATCGTATCGATATCAACAACGTTTGCCTCGGTGTCGATTCCCGCCTCTCTCAAGCTGGTTTTTATCAGACTTATCGCCCTGTTTGCATCTTCCACAGTCACACGGTTGCTGAGCCTCATCCTAGCATTTGACTTGGCCAGTCGTATAAGCGCCTCTAGCTGCCTGACTGTAATTGGTAGGGGGGCCCCTTCAGTCGCAACTTTTCTCCAGTCGACAAAAAAGCCCTCTATCGTTTTTGAAACTTCTTTATCCTCAATTTTAGGCTCGATGTACTTGCGTGCGTATATAATTATCTTGCGCAGAAATTCTGGGTCGAAAGGTGCCCTGACCACTTTCTTCGGGGCTGTGTGCATTTGTAAAACGTGCTGTGCTATCGAACGGTCGTAATCAGAACGAGGTTCATCCTTCAAGAGAAGTATCAAGTCAAACCTCGAAAGCATTACGGGGTCTAATGCCAACTGCCGAGCTGGTGGTATGGTCTTTTCGAACCTCCCCAACCTTGGATTGGTGGCTGCGAGAATCGCCGTGCGAGTGTTGAGGGTCGCAACGATTCCGGCCTTTGCGACACTGATTGTTTGCTGTTCCATCGACTCTAAAATCGCAGCCGCTTCTTCCTTGTCCATCCTTTCGAACTCATCAATACTTGCCAATCCACCATCTGCTATCACGAGGGCTCCAGCCTCGAGGCCCCACCCACCACCTATCTCATCGCGAACTGCCGCAGCGGTAAGCCCAGCACCTGTTGATTTCATCCCTGAAGTGTACAGACCACGTGGGGCGACGTTCGAAATCCATTTTAGAATTTGGCTTTTGGCTGTCCCAGGATCACCACATAATAAAATATGCGTGTCGCCACGGATTCTTGTCCCATCTGGCAACACCGTGGGGTTGCACCCAAAAAGCTGAAGAGCCACAGCTTCCTTTATCGCTTCGCATCCGTGGATCGCAGGGGTTACCGACTGAATGATTTTATTCCTGAGCCACGGATCTTTGGCAAGTTCTTTTATTTTTTTCTCGTCCTCTTCAGTCAATTCCGTTTCTTCGACACCTTTCTGTCGTACCTCTACATGACTCACGAACAGAATCTTTCTAAAAGTCGTTCTACGTTCTCGCCTTTGTCTCTCTTGAAACACCCGGAGCATACCTGTTAAGATAACATGATTGCCTGGCACAGCTTTATCGACGAAATCGTCCCTTATTATACCATCCAGCTTTTGAGGCATTCTCCCTCCGCGCAGTTTTTCGGGCGGCTCTTGTATACAGATGCTCTGCCAGTCACGGAAGACCGTACTTTCTACCATCAAATCGAATGCGCCCTTTCTGCGACAGTTTGGGTTTTCGCAGGAAAGTGGTTGTCTGAAAAGCTCTCCAACCTGTAATACCTTGTTTTCTTCGCCACAGTATCTACACTTAAAGACGGCTTCTTTTGCTTCTGGCTTTACCTCACTGGTCCGGGTCATTATACCTTCAACTTGGATAAATTTACTCACTTGCTCAGCACGGATGTTACGAATTTCTATACTCTCCGGAAGCGACTTGACACGTAAACGTATGCCAACGATCTTTGTTATGCTCTCAAGGATGACATCGGCAGTATCAAAGAAATTTGATGGGGAATCGAGCAGACTTTTCGCCAGCTCTTTATCAAACTCAAGAATATCCTCGAAACATACAACTAGTGATTTTTGCCCGGCTGCTGTCCTCCTCCGAAGTTCTTTGAGGATATTCTTTCTGTGAAAAAATTCCTCTACCTTTTCTTTAAGTACAGATTCCAAGCTACCAGCCCCCGATCAGAACGGTAATAGAGGAAAGAACCGTACCGCTTAAAAATGGCATCATGAAAAATTTGCACTTATCTTTTAAAATTGAGGAAATTTTTGTGCTTGTCTTATTTATATTCACTGCAACATTGTTTGATTGAGGGAGATAT
>DTYD01000059.1 GCA_012962055.1 Hadesarchaea archaeon | reverse complement strand
GAGGCCAAACAACCCAATTCTGCCATCAGAAAATGTTGCAGAATTCAGCTGATCAAAAACGGACGTCAGGTCACCGCATTTGCCCCCGGGGACGGTGCAATTGGGTTCATAGATGAACACGACGAGGTTGTCATCGAGGGTATCGGAGGTGCGAAAGGTGGCGCATATGGAGACATCCCCGGTGTTAGATACAAAATAACTAAAGTGAACGGTATTTCACTGAAAGAACTTGTGAAAGGACGGAAGGAAAAACCGGCCAGGTGATTAATTGGCGTTTAAATATTTTGACGAATGGTCGACCGAAGATGTTGAAATAAAAGATCTTGGTCTCAAGCAGTACATCCGTCTGGCCCCCACGTTGGTTTTACATACAGGAGGGAGGCATGCAAGCAAACAATTCCGGAAGGCGGATGTGTCAATAGTTGAGCGTCTGATAAACAAGCTCATGCGTTCTGGTCCTGGTACCGGAAAACTTCGCGGCAGGGTAATCCGCGGTGTTGGGGCGTGCGGGAAAAAACACAAGGCGTACGGTATTGTTCGGAATTCCTTTAAGATAATAGCTGAACGAACGAAGAAAAACCCCGTTCAGGTGCTAGTGGACGCGATTCAAAACTCAGCTCCGCGGGAAGAGACAACGCGCATAAGTTACGGAGGGATCACCTACTACGTGGCTGTTGATTCAGCATCCCAACGAAGACTGGATATCGCGCTCCAGAATCTGGCAGGGGGCGCGTTTTCAGCCTCGTTTTCGAACAAAAAATCTATGGAGGAGTGTTTGGCGGAGGAACTCATTCTCGCCGCGAACAACGATGTGAAAAGTTACGCCGTGGCACGCAAGGGGGAGATGGAGCGAATAGCAAAGGGAGCTAGGTAGAATTAATCTGTTTTTATACCCGAAGGGTTTTTAAATGTAGATGCAAAATGAAAATAGCAAGATGGGAAGGGGATAAAAAATGGCGAAACCACACTTAAACCTGATAACCATAGGGCATGTGGATCACGGTAAGTCGACCCTAGTTGGCAGGACATTTTACGAAAAGGGGCTTGTGAAAGAAGAGGATATCCGAAAGTTCGAGGCGATGGGTGACAAAGGTAAGACGTTCAAGTTCGCTTGGGTAATGGACGGCCTCAAGGAGGAGCGAGAGAGGGGTTTGACGATTGATCTGGCCCATAAGAAGTTTGAAACGGACAAATACTATTTCACGATAATCGACGCCCCCGGGCACCGCGACTTTGTCAAAAACATGATCACCGGGGCCAGCCAGGCCGATGCTGCCATTCTCGTCGTCGCAGCCGATGACGGCATAATGCCTCAGACTCGCGAGCACGCGGCCCTTGCCTTCACCTTAGGGGTGGGACAGCTGGTCGTGGTGATAAACAAGATGGACCTCGTCGAATACAGACAGGAAATTTTCGAGAAACTCAAATCTGAAGTGACCGACATGCTGAAGGCGGTCGGGTACAGGAACCCGGAGAAATTTATATTTGTGCCGATATCCGCGTTTCACGGTGAGAATGTCACCAAACCCAGCGAGAAGACGAAATGGTATACCGGACCCGTGTTCTACGCCGCGCTCGATAATTTCACAGTACCCGAAAAACCAGTGAATAAGCCACTCCGTTTACCGATTCAGGATGTATATTCGATTACCGGTGTTGGGACCGTGCCTGTTGGCAGGGTTGAAACAGGTGTGATCAGGGTCGGTGATACTCTGGTGTTCATGCCAGCGGGCGTCAGCGGAGAAGTAAAGTCCATTGAGATGCATCATGAGTCGATCCAGCAAGCTGAGCCAGGGGATAACATAGGGTTCAATATCCGCGGCGTCGAGAAGAATGCGATAAGGCGAGGCGATGTTGCAGGCCATTCAAAGGCGCCGCCGACGGTCGTTAAGGAGTTCACTGCACGCATTGCCGTACTTCAGCACCCAACTGCGGTGGCGGCAGGTTACACTCCTGTTTTCCACGCTCACACTGCACAGGTGGCGTGTACTATCGCAGAGATAACTCAAAAGCTAGACCCAAAGTCTGGACAAGTAATCCAAGAGAAGCCGGAGTTTATAAAGAAAGGGGACATGGCGACGGTTAAGGTAATGCCAACCAAACCTATGGTGCTCGAGAAGGCCGCCGAGATCCCGCAACTGAGCCGGTTCGCCGTCCGTGACATGGGCATGACGATCGCGGCCGGCGTTTGTGTGGATATAGTTTCAGCGAAGTAGTCAACTCTTTTATGTCCCTCTCTCAAATAGAGTGA
This sequence comes from Hadesarchaea archaeon, assembly GCA_012962055.1. Taxonomy (GTDB): domain Archaea; phylum Hadarchaeota; class Hadarchaeia; order Hadarchaeales; family Hadarchaeaceae; genus B75-G9. Next base: position 396 of record DTYD01000059.1, on the reverse strand, counting down.
GGGATAACTTTGCAGAAGGCGCGCATAAGGCTTTCCAGCACAGACTCCAAAAAGCTGGACGAGGTATGTCGGCACATTTTAGGGATAGCGGAGCGGGTGGGTATAAAGATCTCTGGGCCCATTCCTCTACCGACGCGTAGGATTCGGGTCCCGACGCGAAAGTCCCCAGATGGTGAGGGCACGGCGACCTGGGACCGGTGGGAACTCCGGGTGCATAAACGCCTCATCGACATGCAGGCGGACGAGCGTGTCCTTCGTCAGTTAATGCGCGTGCAGGTCCCGGAAGAAGTCGCGATCGAGATCGAACTTAGAAATTAGTTTTATCTGCTCAATACTTCTCCCAACGCTTGGAGCATCTCGTTTATGTCTTCCAGAGTGATGTGTCCCATGTTGCCT
>DTYD01000058.1 GCA_012962055.1 Hadesarchaea archaeon | reverse complement strand
TAGGTGGCCCACCAACTGAGAAGTACAAAATAGAGGAAATTGCTGTGAAACGCAGGATACCTGTGGATGCCATAGTGATAAAGGAGTCCTTCGCTGAGGCCATCAAACCCATGAACAAACGCCTCGCGAGAGGCGCGGAGGTCGCGGTCGAAAGGATAAAACGAGCGATAAAGGAGCGCACGAAACCCGGCGAAACTGTTGTGGTGGCTGGAATCGGCAACACGATAGGGATAGGGCAGAAACCAGACGAGATACCGACGGAGTTTCCAGCACCGCCCAAGAAAAGAAAGGACGAAATAGAATCCGTTGCGTTGCCTCTGCGCTAACATTTCGTTTTTAAGAGGTGAGGTGGCAATCTATCAAGGAGCGATGTCTATGCGACGTTACAAACACCTGACAGATGTTCAAAAATTGATGTGGATGCCCGAGAGGATCAGGAACATAGGGATAGTGGCCCATGTAGACCACGGGAAGTGCGTTTCACCCAGAACACGGATAGCCATGGTGGACCGAATGATCACCGCGGAGGAGCTGTTCGAGAGATATAAAGGAAGGGGGGAGATCGAGGTCCAGGCTCCGGATGAAACAAGGGTGGATGTGTCCGGCCTCAATCTCCGTGTCAATTCATTCGATAAAAAATCCGGAAAGATCGTGGAAGGCCGCATAACGAAGATGTGGAAGCTGAAAAAAAGTGATTCGCTCGTGCGGGTCACGGTCGAAACCGGTGCCTGTCTGGAAACGACACCAGAGCACAAATTTCTGGTTTTAGCGCCGGATGGTTCGTTTGAATTCGTGCGAGCAAGCGAGCTTAAGGAGGGGATGAGCGTGGTGGCAGCCCGGAAGCTGATTCATCCCCCTGATGGAGATGTGAAGGAGTTCTTCTTAACCAAGCTTTCCGGGGACCACGGTTTTTGCTGTCAGGTGTCTAAAGAGTTCAATGCTAAAATTCGTGCGGTGGGCTGGAATCACCTTTACAGAATTTCCGGAACCGAACTGAAGGAATCTTCTTTCAGGTTCAACATCAGAAAAGGAAGGTACAGGCTCAGAGATATATCCACCATATGTAAAAAGATCGGCGTGGACCAAGCTGAACTCTACGACAACATAAGTTCTCTGAATTACCGCGGATGGAAGCAGCTGGGAAAACACTCCTCGCTATCGGTCAGACTTCCGGGGGATCTCTCCCCACTGTATTATCTGGCCGGGCTGGCTGCAGGGGATGGAAATCTTTCGGGCAGCATAACCAGCGACAACCCGGAGGTTCATGGGAGAGTAAGGGTAGAAGCGGCGAAATTGGGCCAAAAGCCGGCGGTGAGGAGGTTCAAAAACGGGACCCCAAGAATGGAGATGGGCAAGACATTGATCAGGATATTCCAATTGCTTTTCGACTACCCAAAGTCCAAAAAATCTGAAAATATCGGGGTCAGCGAGTTTCTCTCAGCGTCAAAGCTCGAGGACATCTCTTCGTTCATAAGGGGATACATGGACGCCGACGGAACGGTGGAAAAATGGAGATCCGCCATTTCGGTCTGTTCGAAAAGCGTGGAAATGCTCAGGGGACTTCAACTTCTATTATTAAAATTTGACGTCGCCTCGAAACTGGACGAAAATAAGCGTACCTTGTACATTTCAGGAAGGTCCTCTCTGGAGAACTACCTGTCGAAGATAGGTTTTTCGGTGCGTTGCAAGCGGAAAAGAGCGGAGGAATTGTTTAACAAAAGCCGGGCTTCAAAACTGGACCGCGTTCCACTGAGCGGAGAGGTGTTGAAAGAGATCAGGCATGGGCTTAGTATCCCTCAAAATCAAATTGGTTCAGGTTACTCCAGGTACGAGAACTCCCGGACAGGGTTGAGCAAAACATCCCTGAAGGACGTTTTGATGAAATTCGAGGAGGCCGGGGGGAGATCAACCGCAAAAATGGAGGAACTAAACGCCATTACTTCCTTTGATACCACGTTCACCTTCGTGAAAAAAGTGGAGAGGGTTAAGGATGTGGAACATGTGTACGACTTCACGGTGGAGAAATATTCTAATTTCGTTGCAGAGGGGATCGTCGTTCATAACACAACACTCACGGACTCCCTGGTGGCTGCCTCAGGCATAATCAGCTCCGAGCTGGCCGGAGAGCAGCTGTTCACGGATTTTCTCGATATAGAGCAGCAGCGAGGGATAACCGTCCAGACCGCAGCGGTCAGCCTGGCGCACACCCTCGAGGGAAAGGAGTACATGATCAACCTGCTCGATACGCCGGGTCACGTGGACTTCAGCGGAGACGTCACCCGCGCCCTGCGGGCCATCGATGGTGTGGTGGTCGTGATGGACGCTGTCGAGGGAGTAATGCCACAGACCGAAACGGTGCTCCGGCAGGCCCTGCAGGAAAGGGCACGTCCGGTACTGTTCATCAACAAAGTCGACCGCCTCATAGACGAACTCAAGCTGACGCCGGATGGGATCCAGGCTCGCTTCATCAAGCTGATAACCAAATTCAACGAACTCATTCGGAGATATGCTCACTCGAGTGTGGCGGAGAAGTGGCAGGTAAACGTCGAGGAGGGCTCGGTGGCATTCGGGTCCGCGAAGGAGAAATGGGCACTTTCCGTTCCTCAGATGAAAAAAAAGGGCATAAGCTTCAGGAACATCATTGAGGCCTACCAGGCCAGCACTCAGGTTGAACTCGCAAAAAAGAGCCCCCTATACGAAGTGATTTTGGACATGGTCATCCGTCATCTCCCCAACCCCAAGGAGGCCCAAGCGGTTCGAATTCCGGTGATCTGGAAAGGGGATTTGAACAGCGAGTTAGGCAGGGGCATGCTGACTGCTAACCCCGATGGAAAAATATGTATGGTGATAACCGACATCGTCGTTGACGAACAAGCCGGCGTAATATCAACAGGACGAATTTTTTGTGGCACGCTTGAAAAAGGCAAGTCCGTAAAGCTCACAGGCGTCGGCCAGGAAGCGCGTATTCAGCAGGTCAATGTTTACATGGGGCCAGACCGCGTGATGGTCGACAAGGTCCCGGCAGGTAACATCGGTGCTGTGGTGGGGTTAAAAGAGGCGTTGGTGGGAGAGACCCTGGTTGAGACGGGCGTCGAGGGCAAGGGCTTCGAGGAACTTCGCTATATAAGCGAACCGGTCGTCACGGTCGCTGTAGAGCCGAAAAACTTCCAGGAGCTGCCTAAACTCGTAAACGAGCTGAAACGCATTTCGCGCGAGGACCCGAACGTTCACGTAAAAATAAACGAGGAAACCGGGGAATACCTAGTTTCCGGAATGGGCGAGGTTCATCTCGAGATAGTCCAGTACAAGCTGAAAGAGGCCGGGCTCGAGGTAAAGACGTCTGAGCCAATTGTGGTGTACCGGGAGGCGGTTATCGGAAAGGCAGGGCCGGTGGAGGGTAAATCCCCAAACAGGCACAATCGTTTCATGGTATCCGTTGAGCCGCTGGAACCTGAGGTTATCAGGGCTATCGGGGATGGCAAGGTCACCGAAAAGCAGGACAGAAAGGAACGCGCGAACGTGCTCAGGGGACATGGGTGGGAGACCCATGCAGCTCGGAACGTTGTTTCCATAATCGGTCCGAACATTTTGGTCGACGTGAGCAAGGGGGTGCAGTACATGAGGGAGGTGGAGGATTACGTTGTCGAGGCGTTCAGGGAGGTCGTGGAGGAGGGCCCCATTATGCGTGAGCCGATGCGAGGGTTGAAAGTGCTCGTGGAGGATGCCACGTTGCATGAAGATTCCGTGCACAGGGGACCAGCGCAGATTGTCCCGGCCGTGAGGAGACCGATCCAGGCGGCCATTCTTCTTGCGAATCCCACAGTTCTCGAACCCTTGCTAAAACTTGAGGTGCGCGTGCCGCAGGAATTCATGGGCGGCGCCACCAAGGTCATTCAAGGACGCCGGGGGAGGATTCTGAATATGGAGGCCGAAGAGGATATAACCATAATTAAGGCCTCGCTGCCGGTGGCGAACTCTTTCGGGCTGGCAGCGGAGTTGCGTTCTGAAACTGAAGGGAGAGCCATATGGGCGACGGAGTTCGATAAGTTCGAGCAGTTACCCGGGGAGCTTCAGGAACAAGTCATCCGAGACACGCGCAAGCGTAAGGGATTAAAACCGGAGCCGCCCAGACCTGATGAGTTCATGGAGAAGTAAATCTACAGGGGTTTATCTTTTGCGAGCGGGAGGACCCCATCCGAGAGGGTGGGGATGAGAGCGAGCCGAACGAGATTTAACCACCGGAACAGACTTTCAGGTGGCGAAAG
>DTYD01000057.1 GCA_012962055.1 Hadesarchaea archaeon | reverse complement strand
CCAGCGGTGATCATGCTTCGCCTATTGCCGGGGGATACCCCGGTGAACTATTACGAAAAGTATTTAGTTTCTGCACTCGGACTTATGAGGAGATCCAATGAGAGGGTATTGTCAAACATGTGATGCGCCCGAACATTACATCCTGGTGCAATTTTTACTATCGTGGCATGACCAAAATTATTTTGAGCGCCACACTTTACTTTATTGGCAGCATTGAGGTCTCCAACCATTTCAGCGATATGGTAAATTTTTGCTGCAATAGATTCATCTTTATTTTTTCTTTTCACAGCTACCTCTCAGATTAGTATCAATGCATAACGATCTCGCTCACTCGCAAGCGTAGCGCAGTCGAGTGAAGCCGCTGGTTCTTCAGAATTTGGAGCATTCTCGATAGTAAAAAAATGCAAAAAAACATCGACCACGCTGCCAAAGTAGCGGGTCTATATTAGCATACCTGCTATCTAGCCCGCTACTTTGGCAGCGGTAACAGATTTTGCATTATTTTTCAATAGTTAGCGGATAATTACTGGAAGAACAAGTTAGTATATGGTTTCCTGATATCTACTCCGGTCCGACATACTTAACAACGAAATTTCGAGTATTCTACTCCATTTCTAACCCGATATCATTCACCAGGGAATGATACGCGTAAACCAGATAATGCCCGAGCTGAGCGGAGATTTTTCCTGATCTGATAAAATTGCGTATCCCTGAACTTTTCCCACAAATATAGGTGATTATGGAGCACTTAACTAGCCTTAAGTTTGAAAATCAATGAGATATTAGTAAATTCGATATGCCAATCTCAAACCTCTGAACGATTCAGTTGATCGGCAGGGAATGGCGCTATTGAATGGTCCGATCTAACTGGTGGTCGTTTATGTGACAAATATTGGTAAACATGCAATTCTCGCAAAACTTACAGCACCTTAGACTGCTGGCTTGTGCGCTTTTTTCTCTAGGCAGCTATCTCATCTTTGGAATAAGCCGAAACGGATAGTTCTCATCATTGGCCACCGAGGGGATAGCCCACCAAAACCGAAGTGGGTGAACCATGTGAGGATGCTCCTCATATAAGCTGCACTTCACCCCAACAGGAAGCTTGTCAAGTGGAAGTATAGTTTCTTCCCACTCTCCCATAAATACTTGCGGCCGTCCATCCGCATACTTCAGACTCAAATCGACGACCACGTTTCGTCTGTAATCCGCGTAAAGCTGCTTGTATGTAGGCTGTTTCCGCAGCAACTCTTCGGGAGAGATTTCTGGCCAGACCGTCACGGACATAGTGATCGTTTTTTCGTTTTTCGATATAACGGTGAAGCTCTCGATCTGGCTGAAGGTCAGGGCAACCGTCTCGCCGGAGCTGGACTTACCGACAAACTCATGAATGGGGATGTCGCCTTCACGAAACGGCGTAGGGACCAGCCCCACGCGTTGGAGCTCAAGCAAGTCGCCCTCCCGTTCTTCATCCACCAGCTTCACAGGCACAGACAGGGTCTGATACGTTGCGGCTAGAGCTTTCGCCTTTTCGAGGTCCAGGACACTCTCGGGGCCCTCTATTCTCCATGGTGTGGCAGGATAGACCTTTCCTCCCCCTACATCCGCAACTGCAAGCCGGACCACCGCGCAAAGCATGACTGATATGGCGACGATGTTAAGGGCGTCACTGAAATTTCGTGCTCTCATGTTCCACCTCCTGGAGTTGTTGCCGGAGCATAGTCAATACACGCTCGTAGGCTTGATTAACCTCTGCAAGGCTCACGTCCAGCTGCACAGCGATTTCATTCGCTGTCGGTTTCCGGGGAACCTTGTCATCTGAGCCCTGCGCACTCTCACGTAGAAGATTACCAACAATCGTCTCGAGTTTCTGCGCTGGAAGCAGCAGATCGTTCCACGCCTCTCGGATGGGCTCCCGAGAGCGTGTTGGGAAAAAAAATACGGTGGCTGCGAAAGTGGCGTTCTGCTGAACTCGCTGCGTCCGGAGAGCACGAAACTCCTCATGCCGGTCTTCCTGTCGTGCCTGGAGGAGAGCAGCCGAAGAGGTATCTAGAATCTCTAAGCCGAGATTGTAAAGCTCCGCACTCAAGCCTTGGGCGGCGATGAACTGCTTCAAGCTCTCGCGTATGCTGCCAAGTTGTCGATCAAGGCTGTCGTAACGATTTTGCCGGTGCCAGTTGATTTTCTCCTGCGTGAACTGGAATGTCGGAACGAGCACACCGCTGATCACCGCTCCGATGACGAGGAGAGCTATCTTGCTGTCCAGCCACGCCCAGGGGCTTTTCTTCGTCGACGCACATTGGTCTTCAATATTGCAGAGCTGCTCCCGAACCTGCCGCTCGATCTCTAACCTAGCCGAGATTTCTTTCCGTATCTGTTCGTTGTCCATTATGGTGGCTCTAGCGTGCTTACCTTCCTCAATCTCTAACAGAACAAGTTGTTCTATAGTTTTTTGATATCTACCCTAATTCGAATGAGTATTTAACGCATCTCTTGCGCTTTCAGTTTCTAACGGATATCACTCTGTCATAAACGATAAACAGATAAACTGGATATAATAGTGATTTTGTATTGTTAGTT
>DTYD01000056.1 GCA_012962055.1 Hadesarchaea archaeon | reverse complement strand
TCGCGGGTTCAAGTCCCGTCCCCCGCACCAATGTTACGCAACGTGTTTAAGATTTTGAAACGATAATCCGATGAGCTCCTCCAAATAAAATAGGTTTGAACAAATGGGCGCTGAGAATAGTTCTAAACAGATACTAAGAATTCACAGAAGTAAAAAACAGGCAAAGGAAAGTTACGACAGAATTAGCAAGTTCTACGATCTCTTTGCCGGAATTTTTGAGAAAAAATAGAGACATGGCGCTAAAACGTTTAAGCATCAGACGGGGGGGAAACTATCTTAGAAATTGGTTTTGGGACTGGACATTGTCTTGAGCACATGGCCAAAAAAGTTGGGAGAACGGGAAAAGCTTACGGAATCGACATTTCTCCAGGAATGTTGGAGATCACCAAGAAAAGGTTGGACAGGGCGGGTCTCGTGGAACGCGTGGAGTTATGTTGTGGGGATGCGATAAAGTTGCCTTATGAGGACAACAAATTTGACGCCGTTTTTATGAGTTTTACCCTAGAACTTTTCGATGCTCCTGAAATTCCGAAAGTTCTTGATGAGATCAAAAGAGTGTTGAAACCAAATGGCAGACTCAGCGTTGTGAGCATGTCGAAAGAAAATGGAGAATCCAAACTGCTAAAATTATATGAATGGTTTCATGAAAAATTCCAAAATATGTGGATTGCAGACCGATCTATGTCGAACGCTCCATGAAAGACGCTGGGTTCAAAATAAAATAAAGAGAAGATAAAATTATCTGGTTTGCCTGGAGAGATAGTTCCTGCTGCAAAATGAGAACGTATCGAAATTACCGGTTGAATACCTACAAAATCTGTTTGAGTTCAGATAAAGAATTTATCGTGAGGTCAGCGCTCTCCTCCACCCCCCATTCCCTACGCTTTACCAGTATTGTCCGCATTCCTGCTGCTTTGGCACCACTTATATCCGTGAACGGTTTGTCTCCAACCATCACGCATTCGTCCACATCTAACTTAAGTTTCGAGACGGCGAGCAGAAATGGCTCTGGGTCGGGTTTCGTTCGGGTCGTGTCATCTCCACCTATGACAATTACATTGAAAGACCCGATGAAAGGAAGGTGTTTCAGTCTTTCACCTTTCATCCCGGGCTTGCCGTCCGTGTCCGTGATGAGACCAAGCTTGTACCCTTTCATCTTAAGATAATTTAGTGTCGGTTCCGCGTCGGGATATGGGGTGTAAATGTTAGAATATGCCGTCCAATAAAGTTGAGTAAGTTCATTTATAATCCGATTTGGCACACAATGTCTCAGCCCGAGCTCGGCAAGCAGAACCGGCCACCACTCGTCACGGTTATATCTGGTTTCCATGTTCATCCTGTCGTCGAACGCGTCAAGCTCAGAACGCACGGCGGACTCGTTCATGACGATGCCGTGTTTGCCAAGATACTCCCACAACCGCTTCACCACTGCGCGGTGCGCCGCGTCCAGACTGAAATGGGGATTTGTTAGTGTCGAATCTAAGTCGAACAGCACCGTTTTTATGCCGAGCATCAAATCCTCTCTCCTCCGCCACAAAATTTTATTATGCAATCAACAGTGATCTGAGAAGCACGTTTAAGTACCTCCTCGTCTATTCCCGGCACCCCACATATTAACAGAAGGACGTTCCTCGTCGCCCCGGTCACTTTTGTATCATCTGCGTCCCGGTATGGATAAATCGCGATCAACTTTTCTTCATCCGATACAACTACCTCGTTGCCCACGAGCACCATCGGTTTTTCCATACCTATCCCCGTGAACTCCTCGCCCTTGCGCGCCGCCCTCAACACCAAGCCTCCACGAAGTTTGTCCGCATCGAACGCACTCACCGAAATGCATGTCCTAATTGATGCCAGATTGTACGCGTCCACGAGGGTGTTTATCTTC
>DTYD01000055.1 GCA_012962055.1 Hadesarchaea archaeon | reverse complement strand
TTTGCCGCTACCTTTTTTTCACTCCCGCCCTAACCATTCTGACCATCTGGCGGCGCTGTTCGAGTTTGAGCCGGGTCATCTTGATGGCCTCCGAGCCAGCCTCCGCCGGATGGTTCCGGCACTATAATGATACGAGTGTTAAGTTAGAAAGTTTACTTAACATCTCGGAAAACTTTATTACACCAAACGTCAAAAACACTAATTGCGGGGAGGAAGCTGGCAAATAAGGCTAAACCTTCGCTCAAGGGCGAGGGGGAGCCATGGAAAAACCCGGCGCGGCCGGGGAATGCTGTGGATAAGGCGCGTGAAAGTGTGCGAAGCCGAGTGGCCGGAAAAAGACTTCGATGAAAAGCGCGGTGGGGAAACCGAACCGCCGCGGAGTAATCGCGTGGTCAAATCCCCGCACAATGGTTTTAATGTGAGCGTATTGTTTAAAATATGGAACGTACTAATGAAAAAAATTCAAACAAAATCACGAAAGGGAATTAAAACAAGATTCGTCGAGAGGATTAAAACAAAAAAATTCATTGGGATTGCTCTTATTGTCGTTGGGATATCTTCAGGGGTTGGAATATGGAAGCTCCTGGAGGAAGGGGTTCCCGCCTCTTCTGGAGTATATGTGATTAACAATAGGCTCGTGGTAAACGGGCAAGATTTCATTGTGAAGGGCGTGTGCGGAATCACCACTCCGATTGGAAAAGACCCTAGCACCCCACCTTACTACCATTGGTGGGACGACCCGCCGAACTATACAACCGATTTTGCCCTGATGAAGAAGATGGGTGCGAACACGGTTAGGACCTATAACGTGAAAGGAATAAGCCGAGAAGCCCTTGACTCCGCCTACAACCATGGCATATATGTAATCATGACATACTGGGTAAATTCCTGGGCGGACCTTTCCGACCCCTCCGTTCGACAAACCATGATAGACGAATTCGTGGAAATAGTGGAGAACAACAAGGACCACCCGGCAGTCCTGATGTGGGGATTCGGGAGCGAAATAGACCATTTTTACTTAATCCGCGGACCGGAAGATGCGGATGTGAGGGACTGGTACACCCTTCTTCAGGAGGCTGCCCAGGCGGCCAAGGCGGTAGACCCCAATCACCCCATCCTCTCGGTTAACCAAGGGATAGCGGAAATAGGAGACGAAAGCCTAAAGGCCGACGACGCTTCCTTGTCGGCCGTTGACATCTGGGGCGTAAACTCGTACAGGGGTTCATCCTTCGGGAATCTTTTTACGGATTATATATCGAAGAGCAACAAACCCCTGCTGATGACCGAGTGGGGATGCGACGCTTGGAATGGCACGACGGGGGTCGAGGATCAAGCCATGCAAGCGAGCTATGACCACAGTCTTTGGTTACACATAAAAAACAACTTGGTACCAGACGGGCCGTGCATTGGAGGAACCGTATTCAGTTGGAGCGACGGGTGGTGGAAAGCGGGGACTCCATCATCCCATACTACGACTGCTCAATGGCAAAACGATGCCTACATGGATCCAAACATGAACGAGGAGTGGTGGGGAATCGTGGCACTCGACCCATACACTGGGGATAAACAACCTAGGGAAGCTTATTATGATTTAAAAAATCTATGGAGTTCCTCTACATAATATCTAGAGCGCAGGTAGTAAGTTTTGAATCTCCCAATCAAAGACCTGTGACTTATATTCGTTCCACTCCCGACCCTTGATGTATATGAAGTGATCGAAGAGGTGTTCCCCGAGCGCCTCTCGAACTAAGCTGCTCTGGCGCATGTAGTCGAGTGCCTGGCCGAGGTTTTCAGGGATGGATTCTATGCCCAATGCCTCGCGTTCCTCCGCGCTCATGCGGTAGATGTCCTTCTCCACCGGATCCGGAGGCTCTATCTTGTTCTCTATCCCCTCCAGCCCCGCCGCGAGCATCACCGCGAACTGTAAATATGGGTTCCCTGCAGGGTCTGGGTTCCGGAGCTCGATCCGTGTCCGTGCCTCCCTCCCCGCCGGCACCCTGATGAAGGCGCTCCGGTTGCGGTTTGCCCATGAGATGTAAACGGGGGCCTCAAATCCGGGTACCAGACGCTTGTACGAATTGACCGAGGACGCCAGGATGGCACACGTCTCCCTCGCGTGCCTGATCAGCCCCCCGATGAAATACAGCGCGTTCTTGCTGAGCTTATACGGGCCCTTCGGGTCGTAAAAGGCGCTCTTGCCCTGAGGGGTCATCAACGACTGGTGGACGTGCATCCCCGAACCGTTGGACCCGAATATCGGTTTGGGCATGAAGGTCGCGTAAAGCCCGTGCCTGTACGCTATAGTCTTCGTGACGTACTTCATCATCGCCACGCGGTCGGCCGAAGTCATCGCGTTCGCATGCATCAAGTCTATCTCGTGCTGTCCCGGAGCGACCTCGTGGTGGGAAGCCTCGACATCGAACCCCATGGCATTCAGGCAGCTCACGATTTCCTTACGTACGTTGTCGCCACGGTCACGCATAAGGTCGAAGTATCCTCCATAATCTGAAGGTTTGGTCGTCGGATTTCCGTTCTCGTCCTGCAGCAGAAAGAAGAATTCGTACTCGGTGGCCGTATTGAACACCCAGCCCTTTTCTTTGGCACGTTCCATCTGTCTCTCAAGCGCAGCGCGTGGATCTCCCTCAAAACGATTGCCCTCGTGATCGTACACATCACACACCATGCGCGCAGTTTTTACGTTGTCCTCAGGCCAGGGGATCACCACAAATGTGTTCGAGTCCGGCTTCAAGCGCATGTCAGATTCCTCGATCGTGGCGTAGCCCAGCACCGAGGAACCGTCGAAGAAAATTCCCTCGTCTAAAGCCTTGCCCAGCTTGGTGGACGGTATCGTGATGTTCTTGACTGTTCCCAAAATGTCCATGAACTGCAGCTGGATGAATTTGATGCCATCTTTCTTCACGAGCTGCATTATCTCTTGTTTGGACATCGCTCCATCCCCCGCCCATTTCCTCGTGCGCTGCATTTATAAAAACCACCTAGGGGTGTGCAAAATTCCTTTGCTTTCTGCCGCTAATTGTTCCCCGTGAAAGAAGCAGTCGAACTGG
>DTYD01000054.1 GCA_012962055.1 Hadesarchaea archaeon | reverse complement strand
CAGGTCACCGCCAAACGTGATCTTGATCGGTTTTTCCGCAGGGTCAACTCCCGCGGCTTTTAATATCAGGTTTATGGATTCTTCTTGTTGTTTGAGTTTTTCTTCCTTGTAGCCAGGGGTCGCAGGTCTGTTGTCTTCAAGCGTCCAACCTGACCCATCTGAGCGCTCGACGGTGGCGGTGGTTACCCTGTCGATCGCAGAAACGATTGAGGGAACCCCGTAAACGACGAAATGCTCCCCGAAGAGGATGACCTTGCCGTATCCCTTTCCTTCTCCCACGACTCCACCTCATTCTTTATTTTTCCACGGCTTTTCTTATCCTTCTGAGTTCTTTCAAGATTTCCGAACCAATTTCAGAGGTTGCAGTACCTCCGAACAATGGTTTTCCCCCGATGAGTTCGATTATCATGTCCTTTATCTCCACGAAGTTCGGCACCCCCCAGATAGACGCCTCGGCCCCCCTGGATCCCGGCCCTGCGGTGCCACCCTTGAGGCCGGTATAACCGGCGGTGTACACCTGCGCAGAGCCGACTCCGAAGAACCTTGAGATGGGCCCCTGGATGGTATTGACCGTCATCACGCGCGCATAAGGGACAACTTGTTTTATTTTCCACCACACTCCCCGCTCAACCACGACTTCGTTTTCCTTGAGCATGTAATAAATGGAACGATAATATTTTGGAATCCAGAACGAGATGAAACCCATTATCACGAGCACCGTTACTAGTGGCACGAGGAGGAGTGGCAAAACTGGCAAAAGTTCTGGAGCAAAAACTGGCACCGCCCAGACCGGAGCTGAGGTTATAACCAGAGGGATAATCGCTACGAGCCCGAGATAGACATAATAAACTTTTTTCAGATTTGCATGTGGCCTGAATCTTTTACAGGTTTTCAATTCAAATCCCACATAACCTAAGATGAGCACATATTTATCTTTTGGACAAATATCGTAGGGATTAGATGGAACTCCTAACCGCGAGTACAGGCAGTTATCCTAGGATAGGCGACCTCGCGGAACAACAGCGCCACCGCCAGGCTTACGCCGGGCGGGAACACGGTGAAATTTCGGAGGAAGAATTCGAGCAGGTCCAGGATGATGTTACACGAGAAGCGATTCGGGAGCAGGTGAAGGCCGGGCTGGATGTGGTTACAGACGGACAGGTACGGTGGCATGACCCAATTTCCCACTTTGCGAAAAAGTTGGAGGGCTGTGAAATTAACGGTTTACTCAGGTTTTTCGACACGAACTTCTACTTCCGCCAGCCCGTCATCCATGATAAGCTTGTGCGGCGTGGATCCATCTTAAAGCGTGAATTCGTTTTTGCGAAGGAGGTCTCATCAAAACCCATGAAGCCGGTAGTGACAGGTCCATACACGCTCGCAAAGCTGTCCATCAACCAGCGGGGCGGGCATTTTCGAACGTTGGTCGATGAGTTCGCTGAAATAATAACTCAAGAGATTCACGACCTCGTAAAAGCGGGTGCGGAGCTCATTCAGGTCGACGAACCAGCCATCCTCAAGAACCCGGCTGATTTCCAAGTTTTCAAGGAAGCTGTTCAAAAGGTCGTGGGAGCGAAGGGTAAATCGAAGATAATCCTGTACACGTATTTCGGAGATGCAGCGCCGCTTTACTCAAAACTCATCGAACTTCCGGTGGACGGGCTAGGGCTCGACTTTACCTACAGCCAGAAGCTCGTCGACACGGTCGTTATCACAGGTTGCGACAAGGAGATCGGGCTGGGGCTCATCGATGGGCGGAACACGAAAATCGAGAGGGAATCGGAGGTTTTGAGGATTTTGGAACGGGTTTTACCGGCACTCGAGGGCCAGCGCGCGTATCTCAACCCCTCATGCGGGCTGGGTGAATACCTCCCCCGTGAGATAGCGTTCAAAAAACTTCAAAACATGGTTTCGATCGCGAGGAAAGCGAGGGAAGTGGCATGACGCGGGAGAAGCTTAAACGTATCGGACTGGAGCTCCCCATGCTGCCGACCACGACCGTAGGCAGTTTTCCGAAGCCCCAATACATCCTGGAAGCCAGGCGAAAGTTCGCCGCGGGGGAGCTGTGTGCCGAGGAACTCAAACGAGATGAGGAGCGGGCCACGCGGGAGTGGATCTCGCTACAGGAGGAGATTGGGCTTGATGTGTTGGTGGACGGTGAAATGTACCGCGGGGACATGGCAACGTACTTCGCAAACAACTTGGATGGATTCAAAATTAGCGGACTTGTGCGGAGCTACGGCAACCGCTACTACAGAAAACCGGTCATCACAAGTGAGATCAGGTGGCAGGGCCCGATCACGGTAGGGTGGTGGCAGTTCACTCAAAGATTGACCAGCAAGCCGGTAAAAGGGATGATCACGGGACCCTATACAATGATGGATTGGTCGTTCAACGAGTATTACCCCAGCCGCAGGGATGCGTGTTTGGCTCTAGCGAAGGCGTTGCACAAAGAAGTTAAAGCGCTGTCGAGAACGGGGGCAAAGATAATCCAGGTCGATGAGCCCGCGATTTCAGCGAGGCCGGAGGAATTATCTGAATTCGCTGTCGAGGCTATGGAGGTAGTCACAAAAGGCGTCAACGCGTATTTCATCACCCACATCTGTTATGGAGCTTTCGAGTTTATTTATCCCGAAATGCTAAAACTCCCTGTGGACAACTTCGACCTTGAGATGTCCAACTCCGGGCTCGACCTAGTGGAGCTGTTCAGAAAACACTCCTTCAGTAAAGATCTATCGTTTGGTGTGGTGGATGTGCACTCGCGCGTGGTTGAAGAAGCAACCCTAGTAAAGGAACGTATCGGAAAGGGGCTCAAAGTCCTGAAGCCCGAACAGCTCTGGATAGATCCAGACTGCGGACTAAAAACCAGAACCAGAGACGAGGCCGTAAATAAACTCAAAACGATGGTGAAAGCGACAAAAAACGTGAGGGAAAAACTAGACAGGAAAGCGTAGGAGAACTGGAAAATGAAGAGTCGGATGCTCCCCCTGCTTGTTTTAGTGTTTTCGATCTCGGCGCTCGGAGTTTACTTTTATGTGGGCGCCCAATCCGAGTCGGGTTTTGCGACTTTCCAGATAAACACCTACGTAATTTTTCAGGTCGATGAAAACGGAAATGCAGATGCGGAATGGATTTACGAAATCCCGCCCTCTGCCCTCGCAGATCAGGTAAGATTGTCAATCGTAGGTGGGACAATGGGGGATGTCCCTGTTCACGGGATGGGGGTCGAAAATGCGAAGCTTGTCTTTTTGTCGGATGTGCAGAGTTCTTATGCTAAGTACGGTCTAGGGATGAAAAATGTAAGTTGTGATATCAGGGGACTAAATGAGGAAGAAACGTTAAAGATAGTCATGCAGTGGAGAACCCCCTATTTTGCGCGCAGGCGAGAAAACTTATGGGAGATTCTATTCCAGCCGGTAGACAACAAAAGTTATGCGCAAGAAACGATAAACAACATTAAGAGTCTCCAGAGTACCATTTCTGTTGTGGCAAAGGATTCTCAACTCAACCTCACTTCAAAAACGTCTATTATTCTGCCCACCGGTGCCAGCATCTCAAACGAAAACGAGATACTGGGCTTTGGGACGCAGAGTTTAGATTATGGGGGAGGGACCACTGAAACAGACATCACCTATATCCAAGAGATTGAGGGGAGGCCAGCGGTAGTGAGCGAGAGTCAAGCCGTAGTTACACCACAGTTGATCACGATCACGGAAGAAGAGTTCTTGGAGGCTTCCCGGTTTATCCAGATATATTATACAAATATCCCGTTAGTTTATGGTTTTGACGGTTCCGCGAGTTGTGTGGCCAACGACATGAAATTCGGACGTGAGAGGGGTGAGTACACAGTTTCCATTGATGGTCAGGAATTCAACATCACACCCTATCAGCTTCTCTATTATTCAGCCAAAAGGGTCGTAAGTTTAGCTGAAAATAATACTGAGCCGCTCCTGTCGGGCATCCAGCCGATTTCGACACTTCCGCCGGACAACGAAAGCGGCGATTGGAACGCCATCTTCAAAACGCTGACAAGGGATGGGTATGTTGCTCTCGCCCAGGATATCCGTGATCAGATCGCCTCGGCTGGGAAAGCACCGAGTGAAATCAACAGCTCGATCGGAACAATTAGGTCCAGAGATGTCTTGTTTACTTTCCTGAAGGTCATTTCGTTTTATTACGAACATGGTAATCTGCCAGACAACGTGACGTTTGCTCCTGTGCCCACGGGCAACCTAGTAAGAGACGGTGTCGAGATCCCCGCAAACAATGCGTACTTTCTGCTCAACACCCAGCACGCTATTACTGATACACCACGAGTGAGTCAAATCGTGCGGGATTTCCAGGAGCTGGGCTACGACGACAATGTATTCGCAGAGGAGGTCAACAGGTGGGTTTACGAGAACATAATGTACAAACTCATCCTCGGGTTCTTCACATCCGAAGAAGTTCTTGATGCCGGGGAGGGAAAGTGCTTGGATAAAGCCCATCTGTATCTTGCCCTGATGAGGACAGCAGACATCCCCGCCAAACGTGTGGACGGGTTCTTGATTTACGATCAGGTGACTTATCCCTTTGTTCAGATCGCTGGCGTGACACCGGACGGACGGTACATCGTGGGACATTCGTGGACCGAGGTATACATCCCCTCCGAAGGCTGGGTTTTTGCCGATCCAACTGCCAATCAGTTTCGGATCTCCACATATTCTGGCAACCTTTACTCCAGCGTCGAGCAGACGTGGCAGGAAGTACTTGCTTCTTACGAAACCACATATGGGGAGCTTATTTGAACCACGGTCGCTGAGTCGATGAAACAGATTTCTCGAATCGACAGGGAAACTTTGAGATTCATCTTGGAGGCATCGCGGTCCACCCACCCCAGCGAGTTTATAGGGGTTCTGCGCGCCGATGGTGAAGTTGTAAAAGAAGTGCTTTTGTTGCCCGGAACACTTTCGTCTGACGAATCGGCGTTGCTGAGGCTTCACATGCTCCCAATCGACCGGAGCGCGTGCGGCACTGTCCACAGCCATCCATCTCCAAATACCTCGCCTTCCGGGACGGACTTGGCGTTGTTTGTGAAGTTCGGCCGCGTGCACCTCATCGTGGCTTTTCCGTACGATGAGCGCTCCTGGAAAGCTTACAACCACAGGGGGGAAGAGACCACCCTGGAAGTCGTGGGCTGAACCGCATGTATTGGGAAGCTTGGAAACCCAGGTATGAGCACATAGTTAGCCAGTTGGGGCTGAACAAAAAAGCCGATGAAAATGCCGCAAGGACGCTCAATGGTTTATTGCCCCCGCCAGACCCTGCGGAACTAAAGAAACTCGTGCGTGGGCGCGAGTGCGTAGTCTTTGGAGCTGGCCCATCTCTCGACTCCGACCTTGAAAAGCTTGAACGGGCAGGGTACTTGAGCAGGGTGTTGGTTACGGCTGATGGTGCGACCTCGGCCGTGCTCAGATACCGCAACCCGGAGATAATAGTCACGGATTTGGATGGCGATGTTGATGATCAGCTCAGAGCTTGGCGTCGTGGTTCATGGATGGTGGTCCATGCTCACGGAGACAACATCCAACAGGTGCGTAAAGTCGTCCCAAAATTAAATGAACGCGTTATAGGCACAACCCAGGCGAGACCGTTCGGAAAACTTTTCAACTTCGGAGGATTCACTGATGGCGATCGCGCTGTGTTCATAGCTCACGAGTTTGGAGCTAGTAAAATTTATCTCTCTGGAATGGACCTCTCTAATGTGGTAGGTAAATATTCAGGTAAAAAGGATCCAAAACGTAAATTCATTAAACTAGAGATCTGCGGTGAGCTGCTTTCATGGTTGGCAAGCCAACTCGGTGCGCCTATGGTAAACCTAACTACTGGTGGAAAATCGATACGAAATATTCCGAAAAAAGTCGTTGAGGGCGCGACCCCACTCCCCCGCTTTCGGAGGGGGGCTTCTCGATTTTATGCAACTTGCACCGAAGGCTCGGAAAAACGTTGCAGATAAACATCCTCAAATGGCATGTGCGCCAAAATGTCCCCAAATACGGGAAAAGGTGAATTCCAGAGATTTCGCTGGAGGTCTCCCAGGGTAGGATATGCCCAATAACTGCTCAGCCACTCCACATGCGGTGAATACGCCAGCACCCCGCATCCCAAATAAGTTTCGGGCCATCTATTGAGTATGTGCCAAAAACATGCGGACATGTCAACGAAAAGGGTTGGTGTTCCATGAGTTTCGCAATAGTGTTCCCAGTTTTCCCTTGTGGTGTACTGATCGTAGAGTCCGATCCCTTGGATATCGGTGAAACCGTGTGCTTTAACGCTCAAGATGATGGGTTTGTTGTTCAGTCTCGCCCCAACTGCCGCATTGTTGTAGTTTGATATGACCACTTGTGCGTACCCTCGTGGGACGAAACGATAGAGTTGTTTGGGTTCAAAGCTGATCGTCTCATACTGGAGATAGTTCTCAAATTCTAGGTCCACTACACACAGAACTTCTTTCGCGTGGTTGTCGAAGAAAACCGATGGATTCTCATGGAACTCGGTGTATCGCGAAAACACATCAACGATGAATTGAATTTTTTGTTCTTCACTGTAATCCGCAGGAGCCGGGACAAAGGAAACAGCTCCCCAGTTTAATAGATTCTCGCCGGACCATGGCCGAACAAGTTCTTGTAAGACCAGATCGTCTCCCACAAAGATGAAGTACCTAGCACCGGCATGAGAAAACTCTTTCACTTGGCCGTATACTTCGTTCATACATTCGGTTAAGAACTTACACACGGTTGTTTCGAGGAAGCGAGTTTTTTGGAAATATCCTTCACACAAAAGCGAGAAACGGTCGTTAATTTCATTCCAACCTGCTTCCCCTCCGTGCATCTGTATGATTCTCTCGATTTCTACCGCGCCATCTGCAAATTTCCCCTTGATTCCCAGAACAGAATTCTTGAGTTCAACAAGATTCTCAAGCGTTAGAACGTTTTCGGAGGTTTCGACCACCGTTTCAACATGCCCAACATGAGAACTTCTTAGTACATCAAGTGAAGCTGTTATGTCGTCTAAACCTGACGCTCCGCTTTCATTTTGAACCCACACGATAAAATTGTCTATTTGGTTCAAGAGATCGTCGTGAAAAGTTTGAACTTGGGAAACGAAGTTTGAACCAAAACTTGGGATTTCTCCGAGCTTAGCCCAGTGTATGGTATGGATACCAGAGTTCCACAAGCCGAAATTATCTAGTTCCCCAACTGTCACTTCCAGATATTGATTTAGAGCATCTCTGACCAACTGGCTATTGTCGTAAATTCCATTTTCAAAGAGCAGAATCGCTACCCCCTTGTTTGAATACGCAGAAGAGGCTGTTGCGTCGCCCCAAATTACCCCGCTTTGAACTTTTACGCCATTTTCATAACCCCAGGCGCTTACACCTGCTCTACACTGGACATTATTTTGTAACCCCGTTAGTTTGAGGCGCGGGTGTTCTGGGTCGAAACCACTTGGCGGACCTGCGAGTGATATCTCGATATAAGGGAAATCGTTTTCACTGAGGTGGTTTTTCCCTTTTTCGGCCTCCGCTTCTTCTAGCACCGCATAATCCAAGTAAATCCGATATCCTTCTACCTTCGGGTCTGGCGGGTTTTCCCACCAGAGATAAGCTCCGCCGTCTCCGGTGGCCACAACTAGGTGCATTGGCTGGACGATGTCACCTGTGGGGAGAGATCCCAATAGGGGCTTGTTCTGGTGGTCAAATGGTTTCCAATAAAAATATATCACTCCGCCAGCAGCGATGGCTATGATATTCAAAATTAGAATAGCTTTTCTAGCAACCACGTGGTTTCCCCAGGATCTATCATAGCCGGAATCAATCCGCCTGTTCTTGTGTATTCTCAGCCTGCTCTTTGCTCCGTTTGTGATCGCTCATCTGCCTGTTCTTATTGTTTCTCCTCTTCTCCAGGTTGTTTCTCTTTCTTCTGTTTTCTTGGTTGCTCCAACTTTTGTTCTACAGGTTCCATGAATTGTTTTTGCTCAGCCCTCCCTTGGAACATCTCCAGATACAACTTCCTCAGTTCTTCCTCCTTTTCCTTCCGCGCCTTTGCTGATGGTTTCGGTAATCTCAGGCTCACCCCCGCCAAGGATAGCTCGCGCCTGTACTTTGCTGCCTTCGCTGCGCGCATTTGTTGTTTGGCCCTCACAGCTAGTTTTCCCGTTTTTCTCGTCATGCTTCCTCACATCCCTTTCTTGTTCCAGCTTATCTACCTTCATCTAAGCTTCATCTAAGGCGTTTGGGGGGTCAACCAGTACTCCGCTTCTTTTCTTATCTCACGTAAAAACTGGTTGAAGCCAT
>DTYD01000053.1 GCA_012962055.1 Hadesarchaea archaeon | reverse complement strand
CGCTGAGCGCAAAAATTTTCATCATAGTTTATCTCCCGAGTCTGGAACAGAACCCTATTTCTACCTATTTTTCTAACCCTTTCTAACAAAATTAACTAACACTTAACAAATCCTAGGGGCAGGGTCCCCAATAGGAGACTCGAGTAGACGTTTTCCTCCAATGATGGTATCAAGCACGACATCTCCGGGGCGATCTTTTGTAACATCTCCTATAACTGACGCTTCCCGACCATATTTCGTCTTCCGGATGGCGGCGAGAACCTCTTCGGTTTTTCCTGGGACGACTGCTATGATTGCTTTCCCTTCGTTGGTGATTTGGAGGGGGTCAATGCCTAGCATTTCTCCTATGGCTTTTACAGGTTCGGAGATTGGGATATCGGATTCCCTCAAGACTATCCCGACCCCAGTCTTGGAGACCATCTCGTTCAACGCAGCGGCCAAGCCCCCCCGTGTTGGATCCTTCATCGCAGTTATCCCGCCCACCTTGAGGGCGGCCTCTATGGTTTCCCAGAGAGGGGCTACATCTGAAGTCAGGTCAACGTCAACGGCGATACCCTCGCGGTGGGCCAAAATCGTTATTCCGTGGTCTCCAACCGTCCCAGTCACGATTATCTTGTTTCCTGACCTGATTCCCCGGTCGGTCACAAGGGTATCCGCCACCCCCACTCCAGTTGTGGTTAGGATCGCACCGTCTAGAGCACTCCGCTCCATCACCTTCAGGTCGCCGGTTACCATTGCACAGCCCACTTCCCGTGAGGTGGCGTCCATTGACCGAGTTATCTTCGTCAGGTCCTCCATCGGGAATCCCTCCTCTAGCACCATCGCGCATGACATGGCGAGCGGCTTGGCACCCATTACCGCCAAGTCGTTTATCGTCCCAGCTACAGCAAGCCTGCCGATGTCTCCTCCGGGGAAGAACAGCGGTTTTACAGTATGAGAGTCGGTCGTCAAAACCAGAGTTTTATCTCCAATCGTTATGGTGGCCCCGTCGTCGAGCGCGTCCAGCCCCACCCTGCCTGCGCTTTTCAGCTTCAGTTCTTTGAGAAAGATGTCTGAGATCAGCTTCATCATAGCCTTGCCGCCGGCCCCTTGGATCAATGAGATTTTTTCCCCGGTCATTTCCTCATCCCTCTGAATTTCACGTTCACAATTTTCACCAATCTCGCTTCAGCATCTCCGCTCTCACCTTTGGTTAACTTTTTCTGGTTATGAGTTTTATTAATTTGATTGCAATGCCCGCAAAATTTGACTTCCACATCCACACCTACTATTCAGACGGCAGGAGCGGACCACTTGAAATGGTGGAGGCGGCAGAGGCACGGGATCTGGAAGCGGTGGCGATAACAGATCACGGTCCGGAGCTGCACGTTGGTGTTCCACGAGAAAAGCTGGTCTCGATGCTCCAGGATATCGAGACAGCACGCAGGGACGCCGGGATACCGGTGTATGCCGGGATAGAGGCGAATGTGGTCGATGGTAGCGGCCGGGTCGATATCGATGAAGAGTTTGCCAAAAAATTGGACCTCTGCATCGTGAGCATCCACGCGCTCGGAGAACTGATGGACCCAAAGCAAGTGGCCCGGGAATATCTCGCGAGAATGACGAAAGCGGTAACGCATCGAAAGTTCAACGTGCTCGGCCACCCATTTTTTTACCATCAGAATTTACTTCCTTACCTCTCTCGCGAGGAGATCGAGAATTTCGTGAAGCTGATGGCCCACCGTGACATCGCGGTTGAGGTGAATATGAAATACCGGGGCCCCGGGGACGAATTCTTAGCGCTCTGTCTTCGCGAGGGGGTAAAGTTCAGCATCGGTTCGGATGCCCATACTCCGAGGGGTGTGGGGAAAATTGATTGGGCGCTGTCGGCTTTGAGGAGAGTCGGGGCGAGGCGCGAGGATTTGATATTGGACGACATGCTGAGGTAAGATCGTGTCTCTTGAGCTAGCCTCTTTTCTCGAAGGTGCAACTCGCGTGGTTATCGTGGGTGTTGGGAGCGAAATGAGAAGTGACGATGCAGCGGGTGTTAAACTGGTCCGTAGGCTGCGGAAAAAATTGAAATCGCCCAACCTGTTTTTTAT
>DTYD01000052.1 GCA_012962055.1 Hadesarchaea archaeon | reverse complement strand
CGCGGACGAGCCTGTCCCTTTGCCGGGGCAGGATATCGGAGAGTTGTTTTACTGCAGAGGCAACGCGGGATAACGTTGAGATGTAGTGCTTTGCAAACACCCCACATATTAACAACATGTGCTGCCGTTGTTCCGCGGTGTAGGACAATGGACGTCCTTTAGGTAACTCCTGACGTAGGGTTTTAATCAATTGCTTCGCTTTCTCAGCCCCGTGATCGTAACGGATGCCCGATTGCACGGTCATTGTCCGAACGCCACTGTACTCGTGCAACACGTTTTTGATGTTTTCAACCGCTATATGGCCTCTAAATGGGAGTGCGCCGCCGCCGAACATCGGTGCCATAGGTATCTCATTCTCAACCCCGAACGCATAGGCGTCTGCTATCGTGAATTTGCACGCCATGACGGACGCGACGTGGCCATACATTAAGGCAGAATCCGACTTGCCAACAAAGACGCGCAGGTAAGGTATTTGTACGTTGAGTTCACTTCTGCATTCTTGGACATACTCGACAAGCATTTTGCGGATTGACAATTGTTGGGGTACTTCCTCAAATAGGGGAATCAGCTCTATTTCTCGAAGCTGGGTATCAGCATTCTCAGCTTTTGCAATTTCCTCCATAGCCATTATACGTCGGCGAGCTCCAACAAGCTCAGTACCTGTTGTCGTCATCGGATGTATTACCTCTATGACACTCGCACCAATGTGACGGGTACGGTAGTTCGCCTCAATCGCTGCTAATATCGACGCATACTGTCTGAAGATGGTTTCCTGTTCGGCGCTGGAGATTCTGGGCGTGACAAACACATCGCGCCCGGGTACAAGTTTAAGTTCATCCAGCAGTCTGGAAACGATATGCGCTACTTGGTGGTAAGGTGTCATCTTGCCCTCGTAGTCGACCATGTATTCATCGCACCCCAGCCCGCCGTCTGATGGGGCCAAACACTGCAGTGCTTCCGCTTCTTCCTCCTGGACTGGTACATACCGCGATGCCGAGTCAGGGTGCTGCGTAGCCATGGCGCACGGAATGCGGGCTCCGCGGCGTTCTACAAGTTCATTCATCTCGCTCATGATATCGCCCAACTAACTAAAACGTTAAGTTTTTAAGTGTTTCTGTTAACAAAATGTTAAGGGTCGAAAATGAACGATTTGGACAAAAAAATACTACTCCAGCTAATCAAACACAGCGAACAGCCGATAATGGAAATAGCAAAAAAAGTGGGAGCGTCCAGACAAACGGTCGCGAAGAAAATCAGCCAGTTCAAAGCAGATAGGACGATCACCGCTTTCACTGCTAGGCCCAATCCAGAAAAATTTGGTTTGGTCACCAAAGCGTACATTTTAATGCGGGAAGAGTCTCAAGCAGAACTTAGACGCATAAATGAGATGGTGATTAAACAATTTCCCCAAGTTACGGAATTCTATCGCCTCTTCGGGAGGTATAGCGCAGTTTTGGAACTTCTGGTGAGAAACGACAAGGAGTTGAGCAAGCTCGTAAAACGAATTCACTGGCTGAAAGGTGTGAGGGAAACTGAAACGTTAATAGTACACAGCACGGTGAAAAACGACCCAGAATCGCCATTTGTACGGATTTTAAGTTCGGTTCAAAAGTGAATTTTAAGTCTACCTTATCATTTTAGCCATGTAGGGGCCTTCTCGTTCGTAACCAAAACGTCGATAGTAATTTCGTGTCCCTATGCCTGCCAGCACAATCACTTTTTTCGCATCAAATTCTTCGGAGGAGATGCGCTCTGCTTCGCGCAACAGTTTTTCTCCCCATCCCCTGTGTTGCCATTCGCTCGCCCTGGCCTCTTTGCCAACCTGCACAAGCGGACCGTACACGTGTAGCTCACGCACAAGCATCGACCTAACAGTCTTGGCTTCTAGTCTGTGCGCTTTTGGAGAGGGTTCCCTCAGCCTCAGGAGTCCGATCAAAATGTCCTGCTTAACATCTTCAAATGACATGAAGAGCTCCTCTCCATCGGAAGCGCGGTATCGTTCAACCACCAATCCTATGTCGTCAGGGTTGGGGTCCAGCCCTAGCTTGTACTGCACGTGACCGACCTCGCGACACCGGACACATCGGCAACGGGTGCCCTTTCCCCTCATCCTCTCCTGAACCAAGACCCGTAGGTCTCCTCGCTTGACACCTGCGGCTATCAGGTCGGCAGGGATGTCTCGCTGGACGCGCTGGATACGTACCCAAGGAGGCACGAAGCTCTTTACCTCTGTGATTAGTTCCACCATTTGCTCAAGCGAATAGGGTTTGTAGTCGCCATGCTGCCAGTGTTCGTATAATTTCGTCCCCGGCATGACCAATGTGGGATAAATTTTCATCGCGTCGGGTTTGAACCGTTCGTCTTCGAAAATGACTTTGAACATCTCCAAATCGCATTTGGGATCTGAACCCGGTAGTCCAGGCATCATGTGGTAAATCACAGCAAGTCCAGCGTCTCTTGCCGTCCTCGTTGCCTCCACCACATCTTCCACCGTGTGTCCTCGATTCACCAGCCTGTAAACATCGTCGTAAACTGTTTGCACACCAAGCTCAATCCTAGTTGTTCCCAGAGTAAGCATGAAGTCAACGTGCTGCTCTCTGCAGTGATCCGGCCTCGTCTCAAGCGTTATATCGCTATTTCGAATCGTGGCATCCTCGGCCGCCGCT
>DTYD01000051.1 GCA_012962055.1 Hadesarchaea archaeon | reverse complement strand
GGCCCTGCCCCGGACGTGTGGCCCGGGGCTCGTCTGGCTTTCGCCACCTGAAAGTTGGTTCCGGTGGTTATATCTCTTTCGGCTCGCTCTCATCCCCGCCCTCTCGAATGGGGTCCTCCCGCTCGCAAAAGATAAAGCTATGCTCGAAAAGCTCCGTGAGGTGATTAGAATGAGGTGATAGGCAATGCTTCCAAAGAAAAAGTCTATGAATTAACTATCGACCGTATGGATGACATGCTCTCGCTCCCGGGGGGGAGTCAAAAACAGCTTGGTGGTTAAACGCAGGCGGGCCGAGCTGGTTATCGAGCTTAGCACATACGCCCAGCACATGGGAGACAGCACATGGGAGATATTAGTCCAACTAACCGTTTTAATTTGTTTGATCTCCAAGATATTTTGAGGCCAGCAAGAAGATATCAGTGCCTGCGTAGAACTGTCCCGCAACCAGAGGGCCTCACCTATTCGCCTTCTGGCTTGGTCTCAAATTCCTCAACTGAAACCTCAAAGGGAGCATCAGATGAAAGCTCTCCTCTCTCCCTGAGTACTTGACGCGCAAGAAGCCAGTAGACGAGCGCAAGTGCCTTTCGTCCCTTGTTGTTGGTCGGGATCACTAAGTCTACGTCTGCTGTTTCATTGTCCGTGTCGCATAGACTCACTACTGGTATCCCAACTTGAGATGCCTCACGGAGTGGCTGCTCATCCGCAAATGGATCTGTAGCCACCAGTGCCATCGGCTCGATATATCCTTTATAGTTGGGATTTGTGAATGTCCCGGGGATAAACCTCCCAACCATTGCCCGTGTCTTAGTAATCTCGCCGAACCGTTGTACAGGACGTTGACCGTACTGCCTAGCTGAAACTACAGCAACATTCGAAGGCTCAAATCTCGCCAAAAATTTGCCGGCCGCTGTTATTCGCTCATCGGTCTTTCTCACGTCGAGCACGTACAGACCATCGGGACGGACCCGGTATATAAAAGGCGCCATGGCCCCGGTCTTCTGCCTGGTACCTATATGCACACCGCTGGAGAGATACGTATCGAAATCTATCAGCCCGACCAGACCCTCTTCAAATTCCGATGCACTCATCACAACCTCCCCATCTTGGCCTTGGATCCGAGCTCTTCCTCGATCCGTATCAGCTCATTTAATTTGGCTATCCGTTCTCCACCGACCGCACCGGTCTTTATCAACGGACACCTCCACGCAACTGCAAGGTGGGCGATCGTCTCGTCCGGGGTCTCTCCGGACCGGTGAGAAATGGTCGGAACACAGTTATGCTCCTTCGTTATCCTGACCGCAGCCGCCGTATCGCTCAGGGTGCCTATCTGGTTTGGTTTTATCAGGACGGCATTTGCCGACCCGGTCTTCATGCCTCTCTCTATCCGCTCGACGTTTGTGACGAATATGTCATCACCGCATATCAGACAGTCCTTCCCAACTTTACGGGTGAGTTCTGCGAAACCCTCAAAATCTTCCTCGTGCAAGGGGTCCTCTACGTAAAAGAGTTTGTAGTTTTTTACGAGATCTACGACGAAGTCTATCTGTTCCCCCCCCTCCCTGGCCTTCCCCTCCCGCTGGTAAATGTATTTCTTCTTCTCTTCATCATACAGGCTACTCGCGGCGATATCAATCGCTGGTCTGACCTCGAATCCGAGCTCCTGGCCGACTTGCTTGCAGGCCTCTGACACCACTTCCATCGCCTGGAGGCTGTCCAGATTCGGCGCCCACGCGCCCTCGTCGCCCTTCCCGCCGGTAAAGGTCTTGTCCCTCTTTTCGATTTCCGCCTTCACCTTTTTGTGAACCTTCGCATTTGCAAAGACGGCTCCGATGACTCTTTCGGCTCCGATTCCGACCGAGATGAACTCTTGGATGTCCGGGGCCATTCTGCCTGCGTGCGCTCCTCCACCTAACACGTTACCGATGGGGTACGGCAAACTGCAAGCATCGTCGCCGCCCAGATACCGGTAGAGGGGGATGCCGAG
Organism: Hadesarchaea archaeon; assembly: GCA_012962055.1. Lineage (GTDB taxonomy): Archaea > Hadarchaeota > Hadarchaeia > Hadarchaeales > Hadarchaeaceae > B75-G9. The sequence continues at coordinate 5,812 of DTYD01000051.1, read as the reverse complement.
CGCAGCGGCGGTAGCTTTTGCCACCGCCATAGATGTCGCCACCGCAGCGTTTCCCCCAATCTTGGAAAAATTGAACGTTCCGTCGAGCTCGTGAAGGAGGGAATCAATATCCCTCTGTTTTTCTGCCGCCATCCCCACCAATTTCGGCGCTACGGACCTCTTCAGGATGTCGATTGAGGCATCCGGGCCGCCCTCTGGAAAAGCCACAACCTCGTGCTTCCCGGTACTGGCTCCGCTAGGGGCAGCGGCTCTGCCAGTTCCGACTATTTTGCCATTCCCAACCACCACATCTACCTCAATGGTTGGGTTCCCCCGGCTATCCAGTATTTTCCGTGTTGTGAGTTTTTTGACGACCAGCTTCTGCAACCACATCACCTTTATCCGATATTCGTCCCTTCCTTAAAAATCACTTCCACTCTCCGTTTTTTGAATCATCTTTGGAAGAACGGAACAATTTTACTGCAGATGGTGGGGCCGCCAGGATTTGAATTCCCGGGGATAAGCCTCAACTCAACCCCTCCCGGGTTTGCAGGTCTCTTCTGGCCGCTCCAATGGATCATCATCCTAATGTCAGCAGACCCACAACGACCACTGGAGCCTGCCTTTAGCCCAGCTTAATGCTAGTGTGCTAGCCAAGCTACACTACGGCCCCACTGACGAGTAATTTTATTCTGGAGGTTAAAAACTTAACAATGTTAAAACATGTGGAGAGGTGATGTAACTGTTACCTGAAACCGTGTCTTTCTGTATCTCCGGTGCTGGTTTTTACAGGGGTACCGAGGCGGATTCGGTTTTGAGGTGGGAAAAACGAAGGTCGTGTCGAAGCAAGCGGTCACGTCATGGCAATTTTAGCGCGGCGTCCCAGATTTCTTTCAATAAAAAAGTTCCCTCAGAGAATCCACCCGGGTTTCTTTCGAAAAACGCAAAAAGGAATGTGAAGACTAAGGTTATCGGTATTGACCTCGCAGGAAGTCCAGCTAACCCGAGCGGTTTTGCCGTGCTCTCTGGCCACACATTCCATACAAGATTGGTCCACTCAGACCAAGAGATCGTTAATCTTTGCCTCAAAGAGGAGCCGACCTTGGTTGCCATAGACGCCCCCTTAAGTTCGCCTGCGCGCGAAAACATAAGAAAAGCTGATACTGAACTGATAAAGCGCGGACTGCGTGTGTTTCCCCCAACTTTTGCTGGGATGAGGTTGCTCACCAAGCGCGGGATACGTCTGGCTAAAAAACTCCATTCAAGAAAAATTTGGGTGATAGAAATCCACCCTAGAACCTCTGGAGTCATACTCTTCAAAACTGCGGACCGGACTAAATGGGTCAAAAAAATCAAAAAAATGGGATTTTGTTTCGAGAGAGATGGTAGTAAACATGAAACAGACGCTGCCTTGGCGGCGCTGAGCGGGATGCTTCACTTGCGTAAGAAAACCGAGGTGGTTGGTGATATGCGAGGAAAGATCGTTATTCCTTTGCCACAAGCTGCTTTGCCAGCGTAGCGTTCTTAGAAAGACTTGAGACACCGATTCCACACACGCGTGAAACTTTATGAAGCGTGAGCTCCTCGCCTGCTGAATCAGCCGCGATGTAAAGCGCCACCGCGGCCAAGAAAAGCGGCGATTTTGGTTGAGTAAAGTTTTGAGGGAGCATTTTATGAAACCTGTAAGCGCGCTCAATCGCCGTTCTGGAGAGCCCAAGCTGCGACGCAAACCGGTTGATGTAATCATCAACTGAGATGCGCGACAATTTCAGCTTTAGCTCTCGCGAAAATAATTTGACGAGCTTACGAAAATTCCGTGTGACCTCGCGTTTTTTCATTCCGAAACGTGTGACCAGTGCCCGAGTTATTTCATCCTCAGTGCGGGGCAGACCTCTCGCTCTGCACGTGATAAATATAAGTGCCGCTAGGACCTGGTGGAGACTTCTGCCAGCCGTTATCCGTCTGGCCCTTGCTCGCCGGTAACTCACACTCACCTCGGCTTTTATTCCCTTCGGAAGCGCCAGAGCTTCGCAGAGTTTATCCAGCTCCATAAGTGCCTCACGTAAACTTCGGTCTTCCCATCCGTTCACGCGCGAACGCTGCTGCAATATGTGCAACCGTCGCAAGAAAGCACGCTGACTCGGAGAAACGTTTCTGGGTACCCAGAACTTGCTTCCCAATCCGAGATCGTGCTGTGTCACATCTATACCAGTGGTGACATCCGCCCTCTCCAATTCCTCACCAAGTGTTCTCTGCCATTCTGGCTCTAACTCGAACAAACGATCTAAAATTACAAATCCACAGCGCGTACACACGCTCTCTCCTCTGACACGATCATACAGGACCGCGGAGCTGCTGCACGACGGACAGTGCATCGGAAAAGCCTCGCAGCGCGTCACCTGAGTGCCTCCACAGCTTCTCGACCGAAAACCCGCGCTATCTCGTCATTCTTCAGCAAAACACAGAGAGAATCCTTTAGATTGAAGCTGGTGAAAACACCGATGAACGCGTGTTGAAGCCTAGGCTTGCCTTCCAGGATATGGAGGATTGCATTCATCTTTTGATCTTGAGAAACACTCAGCGAGGATTGTAAAAGTCCCCCAACCTTGAAATCGAACCCAAATTCAGCCTTCCAATCCCGCTCGTACTCCGATAGCCGTTCTTTCGAAACATCGCCGTCAGTAACCGCGTCCACCGCCACTTTACCAGCAAGTTCCCCGCAGCGTAGCGCATAACGCAGCCCTTGTCCTGACAACGGATAGATTTGACCGGCCGCGCCTCCAACGGTGATTATTCCATCCGCACAAGTTTGATTCAATGGGCCCTCCAACGGCAATTGACTTCTGAAGGCCGCCACCGGCACCGCGCCCGTGAGCCTTGGCGGAGCTTGCTTGCCTATGAACTCGTCGAGAGCGACATCCGGATGAATCCGTACCCCTTGAATCCCCGCCATCGCGAAACCTTTCCCCAATGGATAAATCCAGGCGTGACCTTTAGGGGCGAAGTAAGAGGTAAATATAATCTCCGCGCTTTTTTCATCCTTGACATTAGCCATGAGATACTCGTTGCTGAACGCCAACCGTTCACGCTGCCAACCATCTCTCATAACTTTTCTGATAAACAGACTTGACCACTCCCCCCTAGCCCCAGTAGCATCAATGACCACCTCACCCTCTATCCGGTCCGACCAGTCGCCTGCCTCGATGAGAACTCCACAAACCGCGCCATTGCTTGTCAAAAGTTCCTTGGTCGGGGCGCTCAACCAAAGCTCGGCACCGCTCGCCGCCGCTTCTGCTGCCAGTAGCTTGTCGAACTGACGTCTATCCACTATCGCTCCAAAGTCGCCGCGCGCGGTCAACTCTTTGTGTGGAGAATGCAGCTTTACCTCCCTTAACCTGATAACCACTGCACGCCTGAGCTTGGACGTTATTAGATCGTTCGGCACCCAACTTACAGATTGGGTCTGACCTCCTATCTGGGCCTGCAACTCAAGCAACAGAACTTTACCACCTTCGGATGCCACTGCTCTCGCCGCGGCCAACCCAGCTGGACCACCACCCGCCACAATCACATCGTATTTTTCAATCATTCTCCCCCCCATTCTTTATGTGGCTGTACTTTATAACTGAGAAAAAATTTCACCGCATAGTATTTTAGATTGGAGTCTTAGGTTCAGGTGACCCGCATGCGTCTAATCGCTCTCGCTTCCGGCAAGGGAGGTGTTGGACGGACCACCATGGCCGCAAACCTTGGCATCGCCCTCTCAGGTCTTGGTAAATCCACCATAATCGTGGACGCAAGCCTAACTACACCAGATCTCGCACTCTTGTTCAAACTTGAAAAATCCGTATACACGATAAACGATGCTCTTGCCGGCGAAATCTCGTTTTCAGAAGTTCTGTATACTGGACCAAAGGGGGTCAGAATCGCCCCGGCAGCTGTGAGCTTAGACCAGATCAGGGGAGCCCACCCAGAATATCTGGCTGGGCTTCTCCGTACTGTACCGGAAGAAACCGACTTTATAATCATAGACGCTCCCAGCGGTCTGAGGAGAGAAACGATCGCAGCTCTTCGGGCCGCTCGAGAGGTTTTGCTGGTAACGGTTCCTGACATGGTCTCGGTCTCCGATTGCATGAAAACTCGCTTAATTGCCGAATTCTTAGGTTTATCTCCAATTGGCATGGCGTTGAATCGCGTGCGTAAGGAAGAGTTTGAAATCGATAGCAAAGAGATCGAAACAATCCTAAATGTTTCCGTGCTGGCAGAGATTCCGGAAGACGAAGGTGTGAACCGAGCTCTGAACAGGGGGGTACCACTGATGGTGACAGAACCAAAATCTCCTGCGGCAAAAGCTATCAGGGATCTGGCCAGAAAATTGATCAAAACGAAAAGTAAAGAACCCAAGACCTGATATGCTGCTTTTTGCTCGCTTTGGTGGGACGAGAAAATAAATGAAGCTGGGTTTGTTCGCAAATAACAAAATTGAGAGGGCATGTCCACAATTACTTTTTGCCCAAAGGAGAATACAACTCGTGAAACTCATGAAGTTTGTGGCTGACGGGATGCTCGGCAAGTTAGCACGTTGGCTTCGTCTCGCCGGGCATGATGTCATCTATATCGATAACCTGCGTGCCTCAGCAGTGGACCAAGACGAAATCCTGCTAAATTTGGCCAAACTCGAAAAAAGAGAGCTTTTGACCTGTGACCTCCTTCTGTATCGCCGCGCTAGAAAATCTGGAATAAGAACCACATTCATCAGGACAAGCGATGTAGTATCTCAATTGGCTGAAATATCGAAAAAAAGTGGACACAAAATAGAAATTAATCCAGAAAATTCTAGGTGCCCGACTTGCAACGGATTGCTAAAACCCGTAGGTAAGGAAAAAATTGTAGAATTTGTGCCCAGAACCGTCCTAAAGACGCGACGAGAATTTTGGCGGTGTTCAAAATGCGGAAAAATATACTGGTACGGTAAACACTGGAAAACAATAATTGAGATAGCATCACGTTATAATAAATTGAAGTGACGAACATGTTTACTCTTGATGAAGGGAAATTGTTAGTGAAGACAGCGAGGTTGGCCATTGGGACTTACCTTCGAGAAGGCAAATTGCCGACTGTGCCAAAAGTTCCACAAAAGTTGAGCGAACCTCACGGCGTCTTCGTCACCCTGACAAAACATGGCAAACTCCGGGGGTGTATAGGTCACCCAGTGCCCACAATACCCCTCATTAACGCGTTGATCGACTCAGCCGTGAGTTCCGCCACCCGGGACCCGCGCTTTTCCCCTGTGGAGCCGGACGAGCTTTCTGAGGTGGAAATAGAGGTGAGCGTGTTGTCGCAACCAGAGCCATTGAAAGCCAAAAATCCGAGCGATTACCCAAGTCTCATCGTCATTGGTAGAGATGGTTTAATCGTGGAACGTGGAGGGTACGCGGGGCTGCTCCTACCTCAAGTGCCGGTCGAGTGGGGGTGGGACGCTGAAGAGTTTCTGTCTCACGCTTGCATGAAGGCTGGGTTAACGCCTGACGCTTGGCTAAACAAAAATACGCGTGTACAAAAGTTTTTCGCTCAGGTTTTCAGGGAGAAAAAACCGGGTGGAGAGGTCGGGGAGCGAAAACTAGTTGGGGAAAGAAAAAATGCCACTTCGTCCAGGTGTTGAGGAGAGATTTTTACCTGAGTATTACTGTGAACTATCCCGCCCTAAAAGGACGTGGCTTCTGGGGTCGGAAATTGAGCAACGCTGCCAAGTTCGATGGACGGCAATGCCCCAGTTACGGGCTGGCTCACGACAGCCCCTACCTTGGAGACCTGCCCCAAGGCTCGTCTGCCT
>DTYD01000050.1 GCA_012962055.1 Hadesarchaea archaeon | reverse complement strand
TCGTAGTCTATCTTCCCTTTCACCTCCCATGGAGTGACGACAAATTTTGCCACCGTAATATCTCCTGCTCATCCCGTTATGGTCTCGAACTGAATGCGGCGCGGCGCGTATTTAACTTTAGCGAGAAAGCCGCCCTTCGCCACATTTAAAAACATGGGGATGAAAGATTGGGTGTGCGATGAGGAGACTGGCCTGCCTGACTGGTGATGACGATTTTGAGTCCCCGAGCGCGTCAAGTTCCTTTGAGCACTTTCAGGATCTTCTGCGCCAGCTCTTCTCCCTTTTCAACCGGGATGTTGACACCCTTTCTGGTGAAACCCTTGTAGTCTGATGTCTCCACCCATGTCCTTATGTCAAGGGTATCCAGACCCCGAAACTTGCTTTTTTGTATCACGACTTTTTTTCGGTCGTTTATTACAACTTCTTCCAAATGTTCACCTCTATTTCCCACCGCTTTCGAGTTTCAAGTACTTTTCTATAAACTTTGGCTCTATCCGCTTGAGCTCGGCCCCCGGCAGTGACCTCAGGAGCTCCCAGCCGAGATCGAGTGTTGTCTCTATCGAACGGTCCTCCTCCAGACCCTGATTCACGAACTCCCGTTCGAACTTGCCGGCGAAATTCAGGTAGCGTCTGTCACGGTCGGTCAGCGCTTCTTCTCCGACCACCGCGACCAACGCCCGGAGGTCCTTGCCCTCCGCGTAGGCGGCGTAGAGCTGGTTTGAAACGTCGGCGTGGTCTTCCCGCGTGTGTCCTTTTCCTATGCCATCCTTCATGAGTCTAGAAAGGGAAGGAAGCACGTTGATTGGCGGGTAAATTCCTTTCCGGTGGAGCTCGCGCTCCATGACGAGTTGACCTTCCGTAATATAGCCTGAAAGATCCGGAACCGGATGAGTAATGTCATCTCCGGGCATCGTCAAAATTGGCATTTGGGTGATCGAACCTTTTTTACCCTTTATCCTACCAGCTCGTTCGTAAATGCTCGCTAGGTCTGTGTAGAGATAACCAGGATATCCCCGTCTCCCTGGCACTTCATTTCTCGCGGCCGAAACTTCTCGTAATGCCTCTGCATAATTCGTCATGTCGATAAGTATGACCAGCACTTGCATTCCTTGGGCAAACGCGAGGTACTCAGCAGTCGTCAATGCCAGCCTGGGCGTCAGGATACGTTCAATCGCGGGATCGTTAGCGAGGTTGAGAAACATCGTTGATTTTTCAAGTGCTCCGGTTCGTTCCAAGTCTTGCTTGAAAAAAGCCGCCTCCTCATGCGTTATTCCCATTCCGGAAAATACTACTGCGAACTTTTCTTCCCCATCTAAGACTTTGGCCTGTCTGGCTATCTGCGCAGCTAACTGGTTGTGGGGCAAACCCGACCCTGAGAAAATTGGCAGCTTTTGACCACGCACAAGAGTGTTCATGCCGTCTATGACTGAAATTCCGGTCTGGATAAACTCGCTTGGGTATTCCCGCGCGGACGGATTTATTGGAGCTCCGTGAACGTCCCATAAATCTTCCGATATGGGTTTTGGCCCCCCGTCGATCGGCACTCCCTTGCCATTGAACACCCTGCCGAGAAGTTCCAGCCCCACACCAAACTTGACCGTTTCACCTGTAAACCGAACTCTCGTCTTGAATGTATCAACGCCATTTGTTCCCTCATAAACTTGGATTATCGCCCGATCTTCGTAAGCATCCAGCACCTGCCCACGTTTTGTTTTACCGTCGGGAGTAGTGATCTCCACAACTTCCCCATACGCCACGCCGCTTACACCCCCAACCATCATCAGGGGACCCGAGACCTCTGCCACCGTCAGGTATTCCCGACTTTTCACTTGCTTTCCCCAACCGACGATTTTTTGATTCGCATCAACTCATCAAATTGTTCCTTGAGTTGTTTTTCTATGAACTTGTACTTCTCTGCGAACTCTTCCGGAGATAACCTTTTCATGCCAGCTATGGTCTCTTTAATCGGGAGTTTTTGTATTTCACTCACAGGAATACCACGCTTCGCCGCTTCTACCGCGTTGTGGTAAAATCCCAGCACGAGTTTGAGCATGCCAACTTGTTTTTCCATCGGACAATATGTATCAACCTCATGGAGAGCAGATTGCTGTAAGAAATCTTCGCGCATCATCCGCGCTGCTTCAAGAATTGCCCGCTCGGGTTCCGGCAGAGCGTCCGGACCGATGAGTTTTACTATTTCTTCCAGTTCAGCTTCTTTCTGAAGCATCGCTATCGCTTCATCTCGCTGGGTCTTCAAGTTTTCGCCAAGTTTTTGTTCCCACCAGTTCTTCAACGCACCAACATAAAGCGAGTAGCTCGTCAACCAATGAACGGCAGGGAAGTGACGCCTGTCGGCAAGCGCTGTGTCTAGGGCCCAAAAGACCTTGACGATGCGCAAAGTGTTTTGAGTAACGGGTTCGGAAAAGTCACCGCCGGGCGGGGATACTGCCCCAAGTATCGTAACCGAACCCACCCGTTTACTCCCCCCTAAAGTTCGAACCCGACCAGTCCGCTCATAAAACTCCGCAAGCCGCGAAGCCAGATAAGCAGGGAACCCCTCATCCCCTGGCATCTCCTCAAGCCTGCCAGAGATTTCTCTCATTGCCTCCGCCCAGCGTGATGTCGAATCTGCCATCAACGCCACATCGTACCCCATATCGCGAAAGTACTCGGCAATAGTAATACCTGTGTAGACGCTGGCCTCTCGTGCGGCTACTGGCATGTTTGAGGTATTCGCTATCAACGTTGTCCGCTCCATCAAAGATTTGCCGGTGCGGGGGTCTTTGAGGAGGGGAAAGTGGGTAAGCACGTCGCACATCTCATTGCCCCGTTCACCACACCCCACATAGACCACGACATCTGCGTCCGCCCATTTTGCTACTGTCTGAAGGAAAACCGTCTTGCCACTTCCAAACCCACCGGGGATAGCAGCAGCCCCCCCTTTAGCTATCGGGAAAAATGTATCAGCCACACGTTGTCCTGTCAAAAGCGGCTCATCTGGGTCGAACTTTTCTTTGAACGGCCTCGCCCGCCTTACTGGCCAAACTTGCATCATCTGAACCTCCTTTTTTCCTTCACCTGTTTCGACCGTGGCAATACTTTCATCGACTTTGTGTGTCCCGTTCGCGATTTCCAGCACCTTTCCCCTAATGCCAGGAGGGACCAGTATCCGATGTTCAACGATTTTGCCCTCCTCGACGGTACCTAGGATATCACCTTCAGCGACTTCTTGGCCTTTCTTGACTTTAGATACGAATTCCCACTTTTTGTCCCGCGATAGGGGATGGGCGAAGACCCCCCGTTTTATCACGTCCCCAACTTTCTTTCGGATGACCGTAAGTGGTCTTTGAGTACCATCGTAAATTGAACCAATCAGACCTGGGCCAAGCTCAGCTGAAAGCGGTTTTCCGGTACCTTCGACCTTCTCACCCGGCTTCACGCCGGAGGTTTCCTCATAAACTTGGATGGTAGCGCGATCTTCTGCGAGTCCTATTATCTCCCCCATTAAACCTTCTTCTCCGACTTTCACGAGTTCATACATCTCGGAACCTTTCATCCCGTCAGCGATGACCACCGGGCCAGTAATTCGAACTATCTTTCCCAAACCAACTCACCCCAAACTCCACCTATGGTTAGAACCCCAGCTTAATATCTCTTAGTAAACTTTTATGAATAACACGCACCAGATTACATTGAACTAGGAGGTGAAGCTGTGGTCCAAGAAAGTCTCCGCATAATTTTTGAATCCGAGAAAAATGCGAGAGGGATAATAGAAGCGGCAGAACGCGAAAATTTTAAAATTGTGGAGTCCGCTAGAGCCGAAGCTGAAAAGTTAAAGGAAAACGCAAGGGCTGACGTGAAAAAGAGGGTGTAAAAAGTGCTTGATGAATATAAGAAAAAAGCAGAGGCAGAAGTACAGGAGCTGGAGAAGAAAAACCGCAGACAAACTCTCACGATGGAACGAAAGGCCAGGGAACGACAGGCGGAAGCCGTTCGGATAATCTTAGATACGTTGCTTAGGTGAGCTGATGTTCAGGGCCGCGAAGATGCAAAAATTTCGGATCATCTTCCCACAACGGGTGCACGACAGGGTGATCGCTAGGTTGCACGAAACGGGCGTTGCTCAGCTCAGAGAGATCTCGGGGCTAGATGTAAAACACAAAGCCTTTGGAGAAGAGATCCACGAACTTCCCTCGATACTTGCAAAATTTAGGGAGATGGAGGAGTTTGTCGGGCAACCACCCGCAAAACCAGCTGTAGCAAAAGAACTGACGCTGGTACAAACTTTGAAGCTAGCTAAAAAAAGCCTGAACAAAATCGAGCCAAGAGTTATACGGCTCAAAGAAAAAAGCGAGAGCCTGGATAAAAAACGCCGGAAGATGCTCGCCCAAATTGAAACTCTGGAAAAATTTAGAGGGGTGGAGGTACCGCTGCGGTATCTACATTCTACAGATAAGATAAAAATTTCGGTCGGACGCGTCCCTGCGGAAAAGACTAAGGAATTTTTCAGGGAAGCCAAAGAAGTTACATTTCAACGAGTGTTTGCATGGGCAGTCGAAACCGGAGAGAAGAATATTGTGATACTGGCATGCCGGACCGAGGACCACCGAAAGCTATCCCCCATTCTTTACAGGTACGAAGTCGAGGAACTGGAGCTACCTTCTTTCCGCGAGTCCCCGACGGCTGCGATGGACAAAATAAAAAAGAAGCTAGTGATGCTTGAAAAACTACAAAAAAATTTAGAAAAATCCGTAAAAAAACTAGCTCGTTCTTCGGCCAGAGAGATTTCACAAATGAGGGAACTGTTGGAGATACAATACGAACGTGTTCAGGCCTCAGGTCTCTTCGGCTACACAGATGCTACTACAATCGTTGAAGGGTGGGTGCCGGAAAAACGGGCGAAAAAGCTTGAACACTCGATAAACACCACAACTCAAGGACGCTATATCTTCCGCATTTATGAACCTCAGCGGGCTGAAGCAGAAACAGTTCCGATCCAGCTCGAGAACCCCAAGATGGTGGAAGATTTTGAATATGTAACCAAAATGTATGCACTGCCGAAATACGACGAGGTAGATCCAACGCCGGTCATGAGCTTTACGTTCCCTCTATTTTTTGCAATTGCCCTTTCGGATGCTGGGTACGGCATTGCACTTGGACTTTTCATGGCGTCCGGGATTTGGCTTGCTAGGATATTCCCGAGTAAATTGAGGCGGATGATGGTTGTATGCGCGGTATTCACGGTCATTGTTGGTATTTTGGTAGGAGGGTGGTTTGGGTTTGGACACGGATTATGGGTGAATCCGATCCAGCAGCCGATACCACTACTCAAGCTCGTTATTTTCATCGGGATTATTCATCTCATTCTAGCGCTTGGGTTGACGGGAGTGCTGAAGGATATCGTCAGAAGAGACTGGAAAAACATCCTGTTCAACCGGGTTTCACGCATGCTGATCTTAATCGGCTTCTTCGGGTTGAGTTTCTGTATCCTAAGTATAAGCCTATATGAATTTGGGATAAACTTCACATTTCCAAAAATGGGTCTCTTCGCGGCGTTCAACCCGCTGGCTCCTGCGAATGCTGTCGTATCCATGTTCAGGGCCCTTTTTTATCTTGGTCTGGCGATAGGCATTGCCGGCGCTGTAGCGACCGGTAAGGGAGCAGGAGGCAAAATAGGAGGCCCCATCGATGTCGTGTACGGCATTACCGGACTGATCTCCGATGTGACTTCATACTCGAGGCTTTTGGCCCTTGGGATCGCCACCGGGATCATAGCATTCTCCATAAACTTCATCATCGGATTTGCATGGCAGGGCGTGATGCCGACTGAGTTCACCCCCATCTCTGTAATTTATGCGGCAGTATTGTTGATAGCGTTCGGGTTCATTTTCGTGGCTGCCCACTCATTCAATATATTCATCAATTCCCTCGGCGGGTTCATCCACACCATGCGTCTCCACTTCGCGGAATTCTTCGGGAAATTTTACGAAGGGGGGGGTGAAGAGTTCTCTCCCTTTAAAGCTAAAAGGAGGTTCACCAAAGTAAAAGGAGGTGAGGGGCTTGGCAGGTGAAGAGAGTCTCATCGCGCTGGCGGCAGGACTGGCGGTGGTAATTCCAGGGATAATGTCCGCTATCGGTGTAGGAATGACTGGTGTCGCGGCGGCGGCGGTTTCTGCTGAGGACCCCAAAAAGTTCTCTAAACTCTTCGTACTAGAGGTACTTCCCGGCACCCAAGGAATATACGGTTTCGTCGCTGGATTTCTTATTCTCATAGGAACAGGGTTGCTCGGCGGCGGAGGACTGAAAACAGGCGTGGTGGGATTGGCCGTGTTGGCTGCCGCTGTTCCGGCTGTTCTTCAGGGGTTCACTGCATATGCACAGGGTAAGGTAGCCACGGCAAGCGTTAGCGCCGTCGCGAAGAGACCAGAGGTATTTGGACAGGGGATAATGTACACAGTTATGGTCGAGCTCTACGCGATTCTGGGATTATTGGCGACGATTTTGATTCTCACGAGCATCGGCGCGTTATAAGGGGCGATGGCATTGCCTATCGAAAAAGGCGCACAGTTCATAGTAGAGGATATCTTAAGGGAAGCTAAAGAGAAAGCCGCCAAGATAATCCGGGATGCCAAAAAAGAGGCTCGCATCATCTTGGATGCTGCTCAGCTCAGCGCGAAAGAAAATAAAGAACAAGAGATAAAAAACGCGAAAACCCGGGGGGGAAACATTCGAGAGAGGATACTCGCCGAAAGTAGGATGAGGATAAAAAAAGAAATCCTTCAAAAACGTGAAGAATTGATAAATGAAACCTTTAAAAAAGCTGAAGCAAACTTTCGAAAGTACAGCTTGTCTCCAAAATATGAAAAGGATATGCTCCGCATCACGATAAGTGCTATTGAAAAACTAGGGGCCCGTGAGGTGGTGATCCTGGCCAACCGTCGCGATCTGAAAATCTTGGAAAAGTATAAGGATCAGATAACACGTGAGTTTGGAGAAAAACATGTGCACGTTTCTTTTGGGAAGCCTATCCAAACAACCGGCGGGGTGAGGGTCATTGCACCTGATTTTAAAATTGAGGTGGACGAAACATTCGAAGGCAATATGCGAAGGGAATTTGAAACATTGAGAATAAAGGTCGCAAAGATTCTCTTTGAAGGGTCTAAATGATCGAAGTTTTGATTTTTGTTTTGGTTCTGATCGGGGCTCTTTTTGCTTGGGTAATAATCAGCGCCAGACGTTTGATGTCATATGTCTTTTGCAATGCCACGGTGAGCGCGTGGGAAGCCAAACTCCTTTCCGAGGCTCGCCTGATGGAACTCGCGGAAGCCCCTAGAACCGCGAATATTTTTTTCGCGCTTGACGAAACCGGATACCGATTACAACTCGCTGAACTTCGCAGTGGAGAACCAGATATGATGGCCGTTGAAAAAGCGCTTATAGAAAATCTGAACATGCGGTACCGTGAACTAATTTCCATGGTACCCAGAGAACGAAAAACCACTATTACGAAAATTTTGCAACAAATGGACCTCTTAAACCTTAAAGCCATCATAACTATGATTCACGAAAAAATACCAACAGAGCTGAGAATTCATGACCTTGTGCCCTCCCCAACCATGCCTCAGGAAAGACTTGAGATGCTCGCCTCGGCAAACGACCTAAACGAACTGCTGGAATTCTTAAAAGGAAGTGAATTTTTTGATGCAATCTCCGGGGCGCTTGAAGATTATGAAAAGCAGGGGGCCACAGCCCTGATATCTGCGCTCGACATGCACTACTACAAAAGTTTGTGGAGAGATGTGCTGGCAAAACGTTCGCAACGTTCAATCCTAAAGATGATGGTTGGATACGAAATAGACTCGACGAACATCAAACTGATTTTGCGGCTTAAACAGGGGGGTATCCCTTCTGGAGAAATTGAAAAGTATCTCATAAAACCTTCCCACGAACTGACAGAAGAGATGTTGAAAGCTATGATAACAGCCGAAGATCTTCGTTCTGCGATACACATGATCCATATCACCACCCCGGGCAAGATACTGACCACCGCCATCCCCCAAATAGAACGGGAGGGAGTCCAAGCAGCGGAACGGGTCCTTGACGAGGCTCACCTCAAGTTATGCAGGTGGCTTGGGTTTACACGATTTTTTAGCATAGCCCCGGTAATCTCGTATATCAAACATGGGGAAAATGAAATGAAAAATTTGCGTGCGATACTCAGGCTCAAAACAGATGGGTTCGAACCACAGGAAATCAAAGAAAAAATAATGAGGGTGCCGAAGATTGAACTATAAGGTAGC
>DTYD01000049.1 GCA_012962055.1 Hadesarchaea archaeon | reverse complement strand
TGAGATGTCTTTAACTGGCGGTCCAAGAATTTTTTTCATTTTTATTCTACCCACGTTTTCTCAAAGCCTGAACAACAGCTTTTGATATCTATTTTTCGAACAGCCGAGAGAAATCGGGGCATTTTCTCTCAAATTTCACTCTCTCGTTCAGGGCATGTGCCAACAGAGGGAGGGCGATTGTGGCATCGCAGTAACAGGCGACATTTTTTCCCGTCGCTGAAGTTTTCCCCCAGCTTATAGCTTCTTCAAAGGTACATCCACTTAGTCCCCCCCACCGTGGCGAATCGGTGGTTATTTGGATTGCGTATGTATGGGGATAAGCTTCTTCCCCTCCCCTAGTTAAATCCACGGCGACCGCCAACAATTGAGTGAAGTCTTTTGGCACTCCCCCCCCGATGTAGATTACCCCGGTTTTGCTACTTTTATCTCCTATTTTCAAGAATTCTCGGAAGTCTTCCATTTGGTCTACTTTGATGTTTTTGCCTTTAGCAGCGGTGGTGACTGCAGCGATACCATAACCACTGTCTACGATAGCCGGACAAAATATGGGGACTTTATATTCATATGCAGTTGAAACTATGCACTTGATGCCCCGCTTCGAGAGCCATTTTCCGAATAGGTGGAGAAATTCCCGAGATGAGTAATTGTGATCTTCATTCAGTTCCGTCATGAACTCCCCAATTAAATTTTCCATTTTTCGGTATTCAAGTTCGTCCGCATACACATCATAGAAGCGGTCAATCTTGTGTCTCAACAAATCATGGTCATCAACGAGATGGCTCCCGCGCCAGTAAGTACCGCCCATCGCCTCTAGGATGTCCTCGGAAATGTTTGCACCAGTAGAGACTAGCACATCTATGTAACGGTTTTCAATAAGCCAGCAAATTATTTTCCACATCCCGGTTGTGCTCAACGAACCAGCATATCCCATAAAAATTGTCAAGTTGTCATCTTTGATCATCTCTTCCCACACTTCAGCAGCTTCACCAAGTTTTTTGCCTTGGAATCCAGTTTTCGCCATCTCAGCTAAAAGCTGAGAGATACTTTTATTCTTAACTTCAATTGTTTCAAGTTTTTCCTTGAAATACGGTGTTTCGCGCATGCTGGAACCTATTTTCTTCTTTTATTATAGTTAAAAAATTTTCGCATTGAAATTATTTGCTTTCCCCCACCTATCTTTTCTATCACGTTTTATGTGGGAGCGGTGATAGATCAGGATCCGGAAAGGTTGTGTAGAAACGTCTGTGCGTTAAAAACTTTCAAGCGCTCGGATAATAATATTTAAATATAGAAAAGTATTATTCAAGAGAGGGGTAGCATGTGGCTCATCACATCCCTGTGGGCGGCCATAATAGTGACGGTTGTCTACATCCACGCTGAAAATCCAAAAAAGTATAACCTAGATTGGCTATGTCTGATGCTTTGGGGGCTGGCGATAATGGTGCTAGTTGATCACTCCATAGGATACCTACGAGAAGGTGGAGAGTTTATAGAGATCACGACGGGCGGATTTATTCAGAATGGAGCCTTATTGGGAATCACGATGCTCATACCGATATTTATAATATGGGAAGTTGCAGCTCTGATCTCGAAAGGGAGGAGAGAAACTCAAAAAAGATGAGGGGGTGAAAACTAATGGCGTGCTTCTTGATTCCAATGTCGCTGGCAATTATAACGAGTATCTTCAGAAAGAAATTCCCAGATTGTTACAGGATCAATGTGTTGAACATGTTGCTGTGGGGCGGGGTTGCAGCGCTAGCATTGGAACATGTGGCACATGGGGAGATAGTGCTCTATCCACCGTTCTTGACGGCAGGACTTGGTGAGGTCATCCCGGAAATGCTGATTGTTGGAGTTCCGATGGCTATGGCAGCAACCGGAATGTGGGCTTCTGTAGTAGTAGTTACCAAAGCGATTCATGGGGCAGCCTTTCGTCTAAGTGGTCTTGGGATAACAGAAATAAAAACAATCAAGCGAGCTAAGTAGGAAATACTTCAGACAGTATAAATGTTCTAGTTCGTTTCTTTGCGGCTTACCGTTTTTGCGTTGAGTTACAGATGTAAGCTAAAAAAGGAGAATTTGTGCATGCATGTTTTTGCTCGAGAGACAATGATAATTGCTTTCCGTACCTTCCTAAAAAATATACGGACTTGTTCAACAACGAAAAAATCATCAAAAGAGTTGGTGGGTGGAAAAGGCTTCAAAACGAAAGCCTAAAATGGGTGTCGCTAAAAGTTAATTGGTGAGGCGAATGGAGGAAACACCTGTTGGGAAAAAACTTGTGGGAAAAATATCCCACTACTTTACAAAGATAGGGGTCGGGGTCGTAGAACTTAGCGATGAAATTAAAGTAGGCGATAAAATATCGATCGAAGGTGCGACGACTAATATCCAACAGACAATAGACTCGATGCAGATAGAACATGAGAATGTTCAGAGCGCCGGGGCAGGGCAATCAATTGGATTAAAGGTCAGAGACCGTGTGCGTGAAGGCGACCTCGTTTACAAGCTAGAGTAACTCTTCTTCCAGCGCTAAAGGCAGATCGAGTTTCCATGTTCTCTAGGGCATAACTAATTTGTGTTCATTCTTGTTTATCAAAGTAAAAACCAAAAGTTTAGGGTGGAGTACAAGGGGGAGTACTAAAAATATGAGTTAGTAATTCGACAAGAAATCAGCGCCCGATAATCTAATTAAATGGGATTGATAATGGTGATGGGTGTGTGAGGTGAGTAGTGGGTCTAGTACCCAACGGTGAAAAAAATGAAAAGTTATTTGGTGAGCAAGGGGGATTTTTTAGAGTTAATCGATGGAATGATTGAAAACGGAAAAGAAGTTGTAGCCCCCGTTAAACAGGAAAATCAGGCCAATTTTAAGAGGATAAAGTCCACGAAAGATATTCTCTGGAGCGGCCCCCAGACTGTCATCTCCCCAAAGGGGTTCGTGTTTCCCCAAGAGGAGGAGTTGATCGAATATGAGGTTGAAGATGGGATCTGGGTGGGATCCAAGGTAGAGGCAAAATCCACAGTTTTACTGGGAATACATCCCTGCGATATAAACGGTATCGCGCTTTTAGACAAAGTTTTTGCGGAGAAAAATTTGGATGAAAATTATCTCAAGAAGCGCGAGTCTGCAACTATAATTGGCGTGGAGTGCCTCACACCATGTTCTCCAGAGTCTTTCTGTTACCGAAAAGGTTCTGTGCTGCCGTGGGACGGATTCGATCTTTTCTTGACCGATGTGGGCGACGATTTTTTCGTAGAGGTTGGTTCCGAGGCAGGAAAAACCTTAATTTCTGGAATCTCCAGAAAGACGATTCAATCAGATGCCAAGAAACTGAAGAAAATCAGGGAAAAGAGGGACAATCTATTCGCAAAAAAACAGAGGAAATTAAAGCCTAAACTCGAGGAGCTGCCGAAACTGTTGAAAGAAAATTACGACAGCCCGATATGGGACGAGCGTGGTGCAAAGTGTTTTGGGTGCGGATCGTGCAACATGGTGTGCCCCACTTGTTACTGTTTCGATGTGAGAGACTGCGTGGAGATAAATTTGAAGAAGGGGAGTCGTTCACGTTTTTGGGACGGTTGCATGTTAACCGATTTCACTAGGATCGCTTCAGGAGAAATATTCAGGGAAGAGCGGGGAGCAAGGTTACGTCACAGAACCAACCGAAAGGATTTTTACCTTTTTGAAAAATGGGGGAGAACCTTTTGTACCGGTTGTGGCAGATGCGGAAAAGCTTGCCTCACAAAAATTGTTGATCCTCTGGACATAGAAAACGAGCTTTATGGGAGGAAGGGGCGGAGATGACGGTTTACAAACCTGAAATAGCTAAAATAAAAAAAGTAGAACAATTGACTAAAACAGAACGTTTGTTTGATATCGAGCTATTGTCAGGAAAAAGTCTTGACCACCAGCCAGGACAATTTGTGGAGGTTTATGTTTTCGGCGTGGGGGAAGCCCCCATTTCCATATCATCTGAACCCTCAAAACAACCGACATTCCAACTTTGTGTTAGAGCGGTAGGTAATGTCACTAACGCCTTACATAATAAAAGGGCAGGTGAGAAAATCGGAATTCGTGGTCCTTACGGGAAAGGATTTGAATATGAATATTTCATTGGTAAAGACATCCTCTTTATCGCGGGGGGACTTGGGCTAGCTCCTCTCCGTTCCTTCATCCGGGCAGTTTTAAATTCTAGGGGCGATTACGGAAAAGTCTATATTTTGTATGGTGCGAGGAGACCCCAGGAACTTCTTTTCAGAGACGAGTTGAAGGAATGGGAGGCAAGGAAAGATGTGGAGTATCATGCGACAGTTGATGTAGGGGACGAAACTTGGCAGGGGAATGTTGGAGTCATTACAACTCTTTTCCCCGATATTCGTTTTGATCCTAGAAAAACGCAAGCGATCATCATCGGTCCGCCAGTCATGTATCGCTTCGTCATCAATGAACTGAAAAATCGTAGAGTCCCGGATGAAAATATATGGATATCGCTAGAGCGGAAAATGAAATGCGGTGTGGGAAAATGTGGGCACTGTCAGATCAATAATGTGTACGTTTGCCAAGAAGGCCCAGTTTTCAATTACAAACAAATTAAAAGTTTGCCGGAGGCCATATAATGGAGAAACCGAAAGTAGCGTTTTTTGAGTTTACATGTTGTGAGGGGTGTCAGCTCACAGTTCTTTCCCTCGGAGATAAACTTCTAGACCTTTTCGAATCGGTGGATGTCGTAAACTTCCGAGAGGCATCCAGTTATAGAGGACAGGATTATGAAATAGCTTTCATCGAGGGTTCGATCTCAACTTCTAAAGATATCGACAGGATCAGGGAGATAAGAAAGAAGGCGAAAATATGTGTGGCTCTTGGCTCGTGTGCACATATAGCTGGAGTTAACGCGATTAAAAACTTTCATAACCAACTTGAGGTGAAAAAGAGAGTCTACGGGGAAAAGGCTTGGGCTTTCGATTCGATATTGGCCCAGCCCATCGACGCTGTTATCAAAGTGGACTACGTCATCCCGGGATGTCCAATCGATAAAAAAGAATTTCTGTGCGTGGCCGCGTCCATTTCAAACGGCGTGAGGCCGTTCATCCCAGAATACTCAGTATGCGTCGAGTGTAAAATGAAAGGGAACGTTTGCGTGTATCATAAACCGAACCCGATCGTCTGCATGGGGCCGATCACACGGGCCGGTTGCGGGGCAGCGTGCCCTTCGGTAGGAAATGCCTGCGAGGGGTGCAGAGGACTTGTTTCGGATCCGAATCTGGAGGCGTATGAGGGGGTTCTCGAAGAGCATGGAATTTCAGCGGACGACAAGATGAGGTTTTATCGGATGTATAACGGACTGGTTGGAGGAGTGAAATGAGCGGAAGTGATGTTAATATAAATATTCATCACGTTACCAGAGTTGAGGGCCACGGGAATATAGTGGTCGATGTGAAAAACGGTGAGCTGAAAGAGATTAAACTTGAGATCGTTGAGTCTCCGCGCTTTTTCGAGGCCATGGTCGTAGGGAGACGCTTTTCTGAGGCAGTCCATATAACCAGCCGGATATGCGGCATTTGCGCTGTTTCCCATACTAACGCCTCTATAAAATCCGTGGAGGACGCGTTGGGTATCAAGCCCACCTGGCAGACCGAGACCTTGAGGAGGATTTTGGCGGCGGCGGAGGTCATCGATTCCCACGCACTACACGCCTTCTTCCTAGCCGCCCCGGATTTTGTGAGGCTCCCGTCGGTCATACCTCTGATAGGTAAATCCCCGGAGATAGTAAAAATCGCCGTTAACATGAAGAAACTTTCCCACGATATATGCGACGTGATAGCTGGTAGGCACACCCACCCGATTTCGATGGCCGTAGACGGTTTCACAAATTTGGTGAGCGAGGAACAGATGCATGACCTGCAGGCCAAAATCAAGCAAACTCTGGAAAACGATGTGCCGAAAGCGGTTGAGTTCTTTTCAAAGTTGAAAATACCTTGGTTCGAGAGAAGGACCGACTACGTGTGTCTGACCCATCCGGGGGAATACGCTTTCTACGACGGTACCATAAAATCCTCGGAGACCGGCGAGTACAGACACAGGGATTATAAATTGAAGATAGCCGAACGGGTCGTAGACCATTCAACGGCAAAGCACACATACGGTCCCGTCAAACCGTACATGGTCGGAGCGCTCTCCAGGTTCAACAACAATTACGACCAGCTGACTCCTCAGGCAAAAGAAGCTGCGGGAGAGCTCAAATTAACTCCGCAGAACCATAATCCTTACTACATCACCTTGGCCCAGCTTGTCGAAATCGTCCACTGCCTCGAGTGGTCTGCGGGGTTGATAGAAGAGCTGTTGTCGAGGGGGATAAAGGATGAGAGGGAGGAACGTCCCCCGATTTCCGGCTGGTCGGTAAATCTCCCGGATGTTAAAAAAAGTTGGGGTGTTGGGGTGACCGAAGCCCCCCGGGGGCTGCTTATTCACGAGTACCGGATTGACGATAACGGACTGATAGATTCGGCGAACTGTATTACCCCAACGGCCCAGAATCTGGCAAACATCGAAAGTGACATGAGGAAATTGGTGCCCGAGATAATACGCGAACCAAAGGATGAGATAGAGCTCCTCTTGGAAATGCTGGTCAGGGCGTATGACCCGTGTATCTCATGTTCGGCGCACATACTGAAGGTGAATTTTGTTGAGTAAGAGAAAACTCGTCGTCGGGGTCGGCAACGTCCTTATGAAGGACGATGGCGTTGGGGTGAGGTGTGTCGAGTATCTCAGGGAGAGGGGAGTCGGCAACGATATAAAACTCTTAGACGGCGCGACACTGGGGTTTGATATACTCGATGAGATAAATGGATTTGAAAAAGTGGTGATAATCGACGCGGTAGACCTGGGTAAGGAACCGGGCCACATCGTAAGTTTTGATGCAGAAAACCTAATATCTCAGGCGAGCGGGAAGAAGTTCTCTCTTCATGAGGTCACCTTGGTCGATGTCATGCAGGTCGCTAAGAGGATTGGCTATGAGTTCAAAAACGTCAGGGTGGTGGGCGTTCAGCCGGCGGATGTTTCGTGGGGGGACAAGTTGAGCGGTGTCCTGAGTGAAAAATTGCCCGATTTGGCCGAAAGAGTTTTAAAAGAAATAAACAACCAAAGGGAGGGGTGACATGACAGTTACGCCGGAGATTCTGAAGGGAATGGATATTTTCGAATTTTTAAAGCTCGAAGAGTTAAAAGACATCGCCAAGTTGGCCAAAATTGAGAAGTTTGAACAAGAGGATCTAATTTTCAAAGAGGGCGACAAAGCAGAAAAAATATACATGGTCCTGGAGGGGAGGGTTTCAATAGAAATAGAAGTTTATCCAAGAAAAAGAATTTCTGTTTATACAATGACCAAAGGTAGTTTTTTTGGCTACCCATCCCTCCTTCGCGTTCGGAGATTTACTACCCACGCGCGCTGTTTGGATAGAGTGAAACTCGTTACCATTGTAGCGGATGAGCTTGTGGAAAAAATATTCAAAAAAGATTGCCGCCGAGGATACTTAGTGATGAAAAGGACGGCAGAACTTATCGCGAAGAAACTTTCTGACACACGGATGCAGCTCCTCTCCTGCGCGCAGTATTGATAAAAGTTAAACTTTCCGTTTAATGTTACGACTTAAATAATACTTTCTCCCGGTTTCCATCCAAAAATTTTCTGAATTATTGCGTAGGCCGCAGATGGTGGAATTACCCCATGCTCGGTTATTATGAGGTCCACGTACTCCGGCGGCGTGATGTCAAAAGCAGGGTTCCTGATCTTCGCCTTCGGGAATCTCTTTGGATCGATGACTTCTTTAGGGTCTCGT
>DTYD01000048.1 GCA_012962055.1 Hadesarchaea archaeon | reverse complement strand
ACATCAACCGACGCTTCTCCACAACACCCATTTGGCTCACCAACTTTGCATCAACGTCCAACTTCCGCCAGAACAAAAGGGATTGAACGCAAAAGCAATCTATGTTGACACCGAGAACACTTTCAGACCGGAGCGAATTCGTGATATGGCAATTGGCTTGGCATTGGATCCGGTAAAAGTTCTCCAAAATATTTACTACATACGATCGTACAACACAGACCAGCAGCTTCTGATAGGTGAAAAAGCGGAGAAAATAGTCGAGGAAGAGGGTGTGCGGCTCTTGATTGTGGATTCTCTTACTTCTCATTTCAGAGCGGAGTATGTCGGGAGGGGTATGCTGGCAGACCGTCAGCAGAAGCTTAATCGCCACCTCATGGATTTACATCGCTTGGCAGACTTACACGATTTAGCAGTTTTCGTGACGAATCAAGTACAAGCTAGACCGGATGTCTTTTTCGGTGATCCAACACGACCCATCGGAGGCCATGTAGTTGCTCACTCAGCCACAACTCGTGTCTACCTTCGAAAGTCCAAGCCACCAAAGAGAATCGCGCGAATCTTCGATAGCCCAAACCTCCCCGAAAGAGAGGCAGTGTTCACCATCACCGGGCAGGGGATAAGGGACTAAATAGGTGAAAAATCTTGATTCGGCTTGTCGCCGTTGATATCGACGGTACCATGACATTCAAGGATCGAAAGCTGGACCTAGCGGCTGTGGAATCCATCCGGAAAGCTGAGGATTCTGGACTCCCTGTGACTCTCGCGACAGGAAACGTACTAACGTTTGCAGAAGCCGCTGCGACTTTGTTGGGGACATCAGGCCCCTTAATAGCGGAGGATGGTGGAATCGTGTTCGACATAGAAACTGGACGAGAATATATACTGGGTGATCGGGTGGAAGCCGATCGTGGACTGGTTGCGCTCGAGCAGACTTTTGGTCATTTGAAACAGACTAGAAGTTCGCCCGCCCGTCTCACAGGTCTAACGTTGAAACGTGAGGTTCCCGTCGAGGATATTCAAAAAGTTTTGCGTAACGAAGGGTTATCTCTGGTGGCGGTCGATTCTGGTTTCGCAATTCACATTCGGACTCCAGATGTCAACAAAGGGAACGCCCTCCGTAAGATTTCGTCTATAATGGGCGTGCCGCTAGCCGAAATAGCCGCAATCGGCGATGGTCCAAATGATGTAGAGATGTTACAGATGGCTGGGACGAGTTTCGCTGTAGCAAACTCACCAGACGAAGTGAAATGTGTTTGTACCCATGTGACAAATTTTCCCTATGGGAAAGGCACAGCTGAGGCGATAGAACATATACTCAGTCTGTACCGCTGAGTTTCACAAGTGTCCTAGCGAGTTTTTTAAACTCCCTTGCCGCTTTGGATTTAGGGCTATGAGTGACAACGGGTTCCCCCAGTGCTACTGAACGTCTCACTGCTGGGTCTTCTGGAATACTTGCCAACACGGGAAGTTCCATCGTTGCGTTGATTTTTTCGGGTGGGATTTCAAAGTCTTTCCAAGTAACCCGTGTGGTAACAACTCCAACAGGTTTCACATTTAGTCGTTCTGCGATGAGCTTGGTTTTGAAAGCATTTGACAGGGAGGCAATATCGGGGGTGACGACAAGGATTACTTCTTGCGCTATTGATATGGCGGTGATAGCGTCTCTGTCTAAACCAGAGGGGCCATCGATCAGCAGAAATTCGAACTTTTTGCTTAACTCGTTTACAACTTTTTTGAGACGTTCAAGCTTCGCTTTTTGAATACCCTCCAATGATACTCCTGAAGACACGACCCTCATCCCTTCTTGACCAATGGAAATCGCATCTGAAAGTTTAACCCCACCTGCCAACACGTCATGCAAGGTCACCCTCTGTTCTTCTAGACCCAGTAGAAGTCCAAGATTTGCCATCATTATGTCAGCGTCCAATACCACAACCTCTTGTTTAAGTTGGGCCATAGCCACCCCCACGTTTGCCACCACAGTGGTCTTACCCGCGCCCCCTTTACTCGAGGCAAGGACAATTACCCTTGACATCTTACCCACATGATTTAGTTTTATAATCAAATAATTATGTTTGCTTGAGGGATGAGATGAAAATTGGCGTAATAGCGGACATCCACTCAAATCTTTCAGCCTTCAAGGCCGTGCTTGAAGACATGCCTCGGGTCGACCAAATTGTTTGTGCTGGTGACCTTGTGGGTTACGCGGCTGAGCCCAACGAAGTGGTCGATCTAGCGAAATCCAAGCGTTTACAGGTGGTGATGGGAAATCACGATTATGCGGCTGTGACACGTGATGCGAGGGGATTTAACCCGCTCGCTGCCCAAGCTGCGCTATGGACCGCGGATAAGCTAACCATCGAAAATTTCAAATTTTT
>DTYD01000047.1 GCA_012962055.1 Hadesarchaea archaeon | reverse complement strand
TTGAAGGAAGCGTTATTGCCTATAATGTGTTGCGCTATCTCTGCGGTCCGGAAGCGGTGAAGCGAGCCCGGCGGATGAAGTTCTCCACCCTTACCACGCAGGACCTCCAGCGGGCTTACGAGCAGCTCATGCCACGCCTCGATTTCGAGCTTATCGATGCTGGGGTAACCCGTCACGTGCTCGATTGGTATTACGGCATGAATATCTCGAAAGCGATGAGCGCGGCGGTGCAGGCGGCGGTGCAGCGATTCGTCAAGCTTTCGGCAGGTCGCGTCCAGACCCCCACGCTTAAAATTCTGGTCGAGCGTGAGCGCGAAATCAAGGCCTTCAAACCAGAGCCATTCTGGGTCCTGAGTTTACTTTTGGAAATTGATGGGAAGGAAATCGTGGCTGAGCACGGCACTCCACGCTTCTTCAACAAAGCTGAAGCCGACCGAGCGCTGGCCGCGTGCAAGGAAAATCCCGCCAAGGTCTCCAGCATCCAGACACATCAGTATTGGCGCCCACCCCCAGTCCCGTTCGACCTCGGAACCTTACAATTGGAGGCTTACCGCTCGTTTGGATACACCCCGATGCGAACCCAACAGATCGCGCAGGCCCTCTATCAGGCAGCGCTCATAAGCTACCCGCGAACCAGCAGCCAGAAGTTGCCTCCTACCATCGATTACGCTAAGATAATGAAACAGCTCGGGACGGTTTCGACCCAATACAAGCGCTTCGCGAACGAGCTACTAGATCGGCGGGAGCTGAAGCCGAACGAAGGAAAGAAGACTGACCCAGCACATCCCTCTGTTCACCCCACGGGGGAGAAGCCCGAAAAACTTAGAGGGGCCCAGCAGAAGCTCTATGATATGATCGTTCGGCGCTTCTTTTCCGTGTTCGGGAAACCGGCGCTGGTTGAGATCATTAAAGTTGAGCTTGATGTTGGCGGGCAACCTTTCTCCATCCGCGGGCGGAAGGTGTTGGACAAAGGCTGGCTGAAGTATTATGGAGGATACGGTGCTACGGATGAAATAATCTTACCTCTGCTGAGCGAGGGTCAAGAACTAAAGGTCAGGGATGTGAAATTTGAGGTCAAAGAAACACAGCCTCCACCAAGGTATAATCCTGCATCAATAGTGAAAGAGCTCGAATTTAGAAATTTGGGAACTAAAAGCACGCGCGCCAGTATTCTTCAGAACCTTTACGAGCGGGGCTATATTTTCGGCAATCAAATCACGGTCACAAATCTCGGTATGGAAGTTGTCAACTCACTTCTTAAATATTGTCCGGAAATCGTGAACGAAAAACTGACCGCACAGTTTGAGCGTGAGATGGATGCAGTTCGGGAAGGCAATCGTGATAAAGAGGAAGTTATCGCAAGGGCACGTGCGGTGCTAGACAGAATCCTTGGTAAGTTTAGACAATATCAGCTTGAAGCAGGTAAGCAGTTGGCGGAGGCGTACAGGATAACCCGCATGAAGCAGCGAATATTGGGTAAGTGTTCTAAGTGTGGCGGTGACCTGAAGATAATTGTTTCACGTGCCACCCACAAGCGTTTCGCGGGATGTTCGAATTATCCAAAATGTACTAATTCTTTCCCACTACCTCAATCCGGGACGATCATCTCTCTAGGTAAGACATGTAGACAGTGTGGGGCTCCCATGATCCAGGTTAACTGCGCAGAGAAGAGACAATATAAGATGTGCCTAGATCAGAATTGCCCGAGCAAGGGGAAATGGGGTAAAACGCATTGACAGGAAGAGTGAAAAGTAGCGAGATCTACGCCAAAATAGTTTAGTTTTTTATCAAATAACTGACAATAATATAGCGATGACAGGATTAAATTTGTGTATAAACTCTCAGACCCCACTTATTCGATTCAAGCTTCAGTACACTGAGTTACTTGAAAAATATGGAGATCTCCCGGATCCACTACCGTTGGACATGCTTATCGAGGGGGAGGACTACGAAATGAATCCAGGTGGTGTTCCAAAGATCGTTTATCCGTTGATGGAGAGGATGATCAAGGAAAATTTAGTCGAAAATGCACATTGGGTTTCCTTAAATCCAGTGGGGCCAGAACGTGTGGTGGCAGGGAAGATCCAGGTCCATAATATTTCGCTTGCACCTCACGAGGTCCCTGCATACACCCACATGAAAGAAAGGATATGGGAAGAGATTCACGATATAGAACGACATAAAATTGGCCCCAATGATTTTGCGGCTTATGCCAAATATAATTGGCTTTGTGCCACGAAGATGTTCGAACTGTCACCAATCGATATCTTTTATGTGCATGACTTCCAGCAGCTGCAGATCGGAAACATGTTAGGACTGTCAGCGCCAACAGTGTTCAGATGGCATATACCCTTGAATTTAACCGGAGTAGACCCGTACGTAAGAAATTTTGTCGTAAGGTGTATGGAATCCTTCGATGCCGTCGTGGTGAGTTGCAGAAGAGATCTGGAGGGTTTGATTAGGGCGGGATACCGTGGGAAAGCCTACCAGGTTTATCCGTATGTCAATGATGAGATATGGGCTGAACCAACAAGTTCTGAGATAGATAGATTTTGTTCGACTTTTGGCATTGGCTATTACAAAAAAGTCTTCTTTT
>DTYD01000046.1 GCA_012962055.1 Hadesarchaea archaeon | reverse complement strand
GCTACGGCGAGGGGAAACTGCCCGGCGCGTTTTTTGGCTTCCGAGATGAGCCGGGTTTGGTCATATATGCCACGTCCCTTCAGCTGTTCGCTTATTCCACGGTGTAGGCAGAAAATTACCCGAGACTCATGCCCTCTGAGGTCCTTGGTCAGGGCATCCATCGCTTCGAGCGGGTCTGGACAGTCGATGAAGTCTATCAGCACCGCCTTGTCCCAGCGGGCCGCTTCGCTCACGGCTTCAATTATCTTCGTCCGTCCTCCAATCGCGAGTACAGCAGATATGTCGGCACCGGCTCTAAAAGCTATCTTGGCCTCTAAATTTCCTACATCCATGGTTTTCAGGTCGGCTACGATGAGGACGTTTGGAGCAACTTTCCGCATGGCGGGTAAAAGGCGGTCGACTCCGTGCCGCTTCACAGAAGGCGTGCCCGCTTCTATGATTTTCGCACCTCCTGCGTACACCTCCCCCGCGATTTTAGTGATAGCGTTAACATCAGCATCCATGTCGAGTGCCACTTGAAGCTGCGGAAACTTTACCCGTTCCAGCGGGCTCATGACGATTTTAACTTGCCTAGCCCGCCCCGGTTTTCTAAGTGGCGGTAGTTTCGCAGGGATCCCTTTCCTATTCCATCCTCTTTCCCTGTAATACTCCTTCAGGAGGGGGTTTAGGTTTATGCCGAACTGTTTTGGTAGTTTGTCCTGGGCGGAGCTGAAACCTTCTCGCGCGTTGAACAGTCGCTCGATAGAATAGATGCGTGATCCAACTTCGTGCAGGTGCTGTCCCGTCCACTTCAGGCCAGTAACTGCTGTCAATACTCTCGCAAGGTCGTCAAGTTCATAATCGAGCGTACCGAACAGGGCAAATCCGTGGAACTTGCACGCGACCAGCGAGTCGTACACTGCGTAAGCGTCTTGCATCCGCCGCACCAGCCGCGCTTTTCCAGCTTCAACGCTGGGGTCGACAAATTCCGGATTGCTGAGGATTTCCGGGGAGATGGTGTAGGCGCGCAGGTGGCAACCTCCGCGGTTTGATGTCGCGTAGGCGAGAGCTATCCCTTTTGCCCCTCGCGGATCGTAAGCAGGGAGTTCCAGCCCCTTGACATGTGGTGCCAGAATTTTTTTGCCCAATTTGCCCGCTGCTTTTGCCAGTCCCTGTGAGAAAATTGATTTTCCCCCTGCGATTTCCCGGATGAGCCTCTCTACGTCGTCTATGTTCTTCACCATGCCAAAAGCGCGAGCAAACCCCACGATGACACCCGTTGAGATGGTATCGATCCCGAGTTCATCGCAGAGCTTGGAGAGCGGCAAGATCTCTCCCTCGTAGTCGTGAAAACCGGAGTTCGGACCAAGCATCGCCACGCTTTCGAACTCAGGACCCTTCCCTTCCCAGTCTCCAACTTTCACCCACCGTCCACATGCTGTCGGGCAGGCAAAGCAGGCGGTTCTTTTGAGTAGGTACTTTTCTCTAACAGTTTCTCCTGAGAATGCATCTACATTCTCGAAGCTGAGCGGAGTATTCGAAAAATTGTCGTGCGGCAGCATACCCGCCCCTGTGACGCGGTGCACAAGGAGAGACGTACCAAACCTGGCGAGACTCCCGTCGGTTCCAGCGATCGGGTGTGTTTCGATGGTCCGCCTGATTTTTTCCAAGATTTTTTTAAACTCACCCTCGTGCGCGATCCTGATTTTTTCCTCGCCGCGAACGACCAACGCTTTCAACAACTTTGAACCCATCACCGCTCCGGGACCGCACCTCCCCGCCACACCCCCCCTGCCAGTACGTCCCCCTGATATCACGCAAGCTAAACGAACGAGGTTTTCCCCGGCCGGCCCGATCACAGCGACCAGGGCGTTTTCGTGTTTTTTTAGAAGTTCGCGCTTGGTTTCAGATGTGGTTTTGCCCCAGAGCGATCGGGCGTCTTCTATCGAAACTTTAGCCCCGTCCACGAGCACGTAGACGGGTTTGTCAGATTTCCCCTCGAAGATAATTCCGTCAAAGCCGGCCCGTTTGAGATACACTCCAAAAGAACCGCCCATGAGGGAGTCAGCGATCGTGTCTGTGAGGGGGGACCTGAAACACACGGCCGTTCTACCGGCGCCGGGGAACGCTGTTCCAGTGAGGGGGCCGGTCATGAATATGAGTTTGTTTGCTGGGCCGAGCGGGCAGGTGTTGGGCTTCAGTTCGTCGTAGAGAATTTTAGCACCGTAACCTCGACCGCCCAAGAAGTTGTAAGCCGCAGTGCGGTCTGTTTTTTCCGCAGTGATCGAACCGGTCGAAAGATTTACCCGTAGCAACTCACCTGTGTATCCGCCAAGCATGGGGGTCCACAACCTAATTAGCTGGACTGATAAATATCCTACACGGACGGTACGGGTGATGAGAATGGAAAAAATCACGACGCTCACGATTCGTGAGACGAAGGACCGCGGCGAGCGCGTGGTCATGGTGGCCACCTACGATTATACCACAGCTTCCATGGTGGACGAAGCAGGGATAGACGCGGTT
>DTYD01000045.1 GCA_012962055.1 Hadesarchaea archaeon | reverse complement strand
TCTGGCAAGTCTCGCAACGGAAGCGCACCACCGAGATGTTAGAAAATGCGCTGGGAATGACGCAACTCATGAATTCCGAGGAACATCACATCTCCAAAAAAGATATATGAGCATCGGATAAAAGACCAATCGAGTAGAGGGGGAACACCCCGAACCCAACACCTTCCCCGAAAGGGAACCCGGGCGAGATGGTGAGACATCGAGACCTCCGTAACCCGCCTCCCTCCCCGGACAGGCGGGAATCGAGTCCGGTGGATGAAGCAGAAACCGGAGTACCGTCCAGAACTGGAAAAACTTCCGCGAAACGCGCTCCAGGCAGAGGCCGTGAGGACGTAACGCGAAGCAAGGGGTGGAAGCCCCTTCATTCATGGAGGGGGGAGGTCACTAATCCAGAATATAAGAGGTATTGTGCCCCGGTGGTGTAGGCCGGTCAAGGAGGAAACCTCCGCCGAAATCATACAGCCCTTTCGAGCTGTGAAGCGATGAAAGGCTGCGACGCGGGTCAGCATCGGCGGAACCGGTGCCGCGCGAATTCAAATCCCGCCCGGGGCACCATAAGTGATGAAATGAAAAAGACGGATGCTCCAAACACGAAAGCGTACAGGCTGATCTATCCGAAGCTCGTCGTGCTAGTAAGCTGCATTGATCCCACCTCCGGTAAACCCAACATAATCACGGTCGCATGGGCAGTCCCTCTCTCCGCCAACCCACCCCTAGTGGGAATTCTCGTTGCCCCTCGTCGGTATTCACACGAACTCATTTCAAAGGCCCGCGAATTCGTTGTCAACATCCCTGTAATGGATCTGTTAGAGAAAACCATAAAATGTGGTAAAGTTTCCGGCAGACGACACGACAAATTTTCCGAATTTGGGCTAACCCCAAAACCAGCCAAAATTGTAAAAACACCAATCATCGAGGAGTGCGTTGCTCACTTGGAGTGCAAGCTCGTGAATCAGGTCACCACTGGCGACCATACCTTATTTGTGGGGGAGGTGGTCGCGGTGTACGCAAACGAAGGGGTGTTTGACGGTAAGTTTATGAACGTGGAAAAAGCTCGCCAGATTTACCAAGTTGGGGGGGACACCTTCACGACGTTGAGTGGGGAACTGTATGGATCAGGAGAATAGCCGCCGAGGTCTGTTAACTCTGCCATTACAAAAAGTACTGAATACACAGGATGCCTATCGCGCCTGAACACCGTCACGCGTTGGAGGAGATTTTACTTGGCCAACAATAGTACAATCGCAGTCAGCAATGCCGCTGGTGCCGCTGGGCCTACGAAAGTGATCCAGCCAAAGAAGTGAATGCATGCGGCCACGAAGATTGTCAAAGTCGCTGGGTATGCTAAATCTACACCAAACCGTGTTTGAGTATCTAGCCTGCTGCCCTCCTTCACGAGCACCAGTCCGAGGAGAAGCAGAAATACTCCCGTGAGTACCATTCCGACAACACCGACAACGCCAACATTGGCAAACAACGCTGCACCCCCAGCCAGCAACGTCGCCCCGCCAGTTATACCGAAAATTCCTGTGAGTACCGAAAGGGCGCTCTTGTCCGTCTGCCAGAACCCAATGGTAGCGAAACCGAGCAACAAGATCCCGATACCCATCAGTATGCCGCCTACCGCCATCACGGGTTGACTGAGCGTTGCCCCCCCTGCAGCTGCGAGAAGTATCCCGACAAACCAGATGATGCTACCCACACCCCCAATCTTAACCATTGCAAATCCGTTTGTCACACTTCACGCCTCCTTTTTAGAGGAACTTCGGAGCCCATATAAGGCTTTCCTTTAATGTACGGGGTGCTGTTCAAATAAGCTTTAGTTTTTGACTTCTAATTCGTCATCGATGGATGCTGACGAGGGAAGGGGTAAACAATTGCAAGGAGGTTTTGACC
>DTYD01000044.1 GCA_012962055.1 Hadesarchaea archaeon | reverse complement strand
TTACGAAATATAAAAAACCTCATCCTGCTGAACCGGGTTCTCATCGCTTTAATCATCGCGGCTACAGCGGCCGCCGCGTATGCACTGGGAGCTAACGACGTGGGTACATCGACTGGGGCAATTTACGCGTTTTTCGGTGGAGATGGAACAAGCGAAGGGTTTAAAGTTCTGATCGGGATACTTGGCGGTACTGGTCTGGCGGTGGGTGCACTGACTTACAGCCGCAGGGTTATGCGTACCGTTGGGAGTGGGATAACCAAACTCGATGCTTCAAGTGCGTTCGCCGCTCAGCTGGGCGCTGCCATTACGGTGTGGTCATTCGTGCAACTCAGGATACCAGTCTCCACTACGCAGGCCGTAGTCGGCGCGGTTGTTGGGGTCGGTCTTGTGAAGGGTGCGAAAACTGTGAGCGGTAGAAAACTAGGTCGTATAGGGGTAGCCTGGGTCCTGGGTCCTGTCATAACGTGTTTGCTTTCGCTCGCGTTGGGGTGGGTGTTTCTGGGACTGTGAAAAATTAAGCCCTGAAAGTGTAGGCGATTATCTCTATCAAATCACTTGCATCTTCCGCCCTGTCGCTGATATTTTCGAACCTGTGGAGGATATCTGAAAGCTGGACCACGCTTAGCGGGTCAAGGTGCCTCTCAAACTCGTACATCTCCCTGAAGATACCCTGTTCGGTCTCGTCTATTTCGTGCTCCAGCTTGTTCACATCTTTGGTTTTTTCCAGAGCTCTGTCGATATCGATTATCAACATCTCCACAGAATCTCTCAACGCCTGGACAGTTTTGGTCGTAAGTTCAGCCATTTTCACGAGAGTGAATATAAACTCTTTGAGCTTTGGGCTCTTCCTCCATGCCTTCCGGAGCGCCCCCATAAGCTTTTTCCTTTGTAGCACGGCACGCGCGGCGCCCTCGGTGGTGTCTGCTATCCTGTCGAGACGATCGGCGAGTCTGGCCAGATCTCCACGAAAGGCCGGGAGAAAGGCCCCCTCATGGAGTATCCGCATGAACTTCCTCCGACCTCTGTCGGCTTCCGTCTCCAAAGCGGATAGTTCGCTTCCTAATATCTCTGTTTTTTTGAAATCGTGCTCCATAAAAAAGGTCGTGATCAGGATTTCAAATTTTTTTACCACATCTGTGATCGAGTCAGCATTCTTCTTCAAAACCTCCAGAGCCTCTCTCTCCCGTTTTCCACCCACGGGGGCAAAAGCGACCTCCCAAACCTCTTTCACCCGACCCACTCCCTCCAGTATATTGACCGCGGTCTAAAAATAATCATCTCCGGGGCCTCCTCACCAGATGCGAACCGCATATGGGACACTCCACAGCTGAGGGGGGATACTTCCGCCCGCATGCCAGACAGACAGTTTCCCACCGTAGCACTTCTTTTATGCCTGGCATGGCGACGCGGCGGTAAGGGACATCGAACAAGCTCGCCATGTTTTGAATTGCATAATCGTCGGTCACCAACT
Organism: Hadesarchaea archaeon; assembly: GCA_012962055.1. Taxonomy (GTDB): domain Archaea; phylum Hadarchaeota; class Hadarchaeia; order Hadarchaeales; family Hadarchaeaceae; genus B75-G9. The sequence goes on along the minus strand of DTYD01000044.1, from coordinate 2,652 downwards.
CGACTCCCTCATTCCTGTGATCCAAAGCGAGCGCCAACAGTTTGATATCAGTTTGGGACACGACATCTCCGGTATGCCTGGCCTCGCCCCTGACCTTGGCAAGTGAAGTTTGAGATGGTTCCAGGATCTTGACTTTCCCGGCGAGCACCGCGGTTTCGAGCTCAAGTTTGGAACACAGGTCGCGGGCCTCTTCGAGCACTTCAGGAACCGTTATCTGATCGACATCGGTCAATCCCGGTACAAACCCGGCAATCACCGCGGACGTGTCCAGAACTAACGTCTTGTTTCTCACCAGAGCCTCTCCATAGCCTTTCGGTAGAAGTTTTCCCACTTGAAGAACAGGGCGGGATTTTTTGAACGATGCAGCCTGACCCTTTCTCCGTACCTGATCCTCACCAGAGGCCTGCCGTCCACGGCCACATATGCGTCACGCCAGGGTCTGGTCGGTTCAACCACAATGCGACTATCTATCGGTGTTACCAGCGGCGGAGGTCTCGGGAACGAGGGACAGATGGGCACCACGGTGAGGGCTTCGAGATCTGGGTCCACCAGGGGGCCGCCCGCAGCGTGAGCATAGGCCGCGCTCCCGGTAGGGGTGGCAACAATGACGCCGTCTCCCCTCACGTCCATCGCCTCGTCCCCGCCAATCAGCACTTTTACCCTCACCGTCTTTCCTGTGCTGGCCGACGACACGACGACATCGTTCAAAGCGTCTGGCAACCGTCTGCCACGAACTGTTGCCGCCAATCGCTCCCGTTTGACAATTTGTAGCTTACCTGCCCGGAGCTTCTCAAATGCAGGTTTGACCTCGTTTGGTTTGACCTCCGCCAGAAAACCCCTCTCTCCGAGATTGATCCCCAAAACCGGAACATCCGGCGCAAGTTGCTGAGCAAACAGGACCGTGCCGTCGCCGCCAATCGTAACTATCGCATCAGCTTTTCTTAATGCACGCGGTGTCGCGGGTGGCTTTCCGAGCTTTTTTGCCAGTCCCTGCTCGAGCAAAACATCTTCATCAGAGAGGATATCCATTATCTTCCGCACGAATTTCAGGACACCCGGGATTTCCGGGCGAGCGATCATCGCCACCCGCAACCTTTTCACCAGCATAAACTCTGCGGTTTCGAATTTAACCTTGCGTTCAGACGCCAGATTTTTAAGTAATGACTGAAAAAATCAAAAGGTGTTCTAATGACGAAGGAAATGACCGAAGTGGGAAAACTAAAGGAGGGCCGTTTCATTATAATAGATGACGAGCCCTGCCGCATAGTCGGTTTCTCAACTTCAGCACCTGGGAAGCACGGCCACGCAAAAGCTAAAATAGACGCCATCGGGCTGTTCGATTCTCAGAAACGCAGTATGGTCCGGCCAACCAGCGCAAAAATCGAAGTACCGATAATCGAGCGGGGGAGTGCCCAGGTGCTGGCGATTGTCGTAAACAATGCACAGTTGATGGATCTCGCTACCTACGAAACATTTGAATTGCCCATTCCCATAAACCTCCGGGGAGATGTGCACGAGGGGATCGAGGTGGAGTACATTCAAGCTCTTGGAAGAAGAAAAATTGAAAGAGCCAAAGGCTGAGGGTAAAAATAAATAAAAGCAGTGGTAGCGCCAGAGCCACCACCGAAAATGAGAATTTAAACATCAACTCCGCGCAAGGTTTTTCTTCCGTTGCCCTTTGCTCGCTCCACAGCTCGCTTGCACCTTCTAGATATCAACACATCCAGTTCTTTGAAGAAATCCTCGCTGGCTCTCATGCCTTTAATCAAACCCCTCACAGCGGACTTCACGACATATGCCATTTCTACACCTCCGTCTTTTTCGCTGTTTTATCCTGTTTTTCGGGGTATTTAAGCGTGTTGCGGCAGGGGTTCATCGTCTTCTTCTGAATTCTCTGAGCAACTTCCGCATCTCCTCTCGAGGCATGTCGTAACTATGCTCGATCGTTGGGAATTTGTTTGCCCTGACTTCTCGTTTGAAATCTGCAAGTGCTCGCGCTACCATCTCATCAAGTTTGATGTAACGCTTGACGAATTTCGGTGCCTTGGGGGTCATGCCCAGTATATCGTGAAGCACCAGTACCTGCCCATCACAGTACGGACCTGCTCCGATCCCGATCGTCGGTACGGATACCTTTTCCGTGATTAATTTTGCCAGCTGCCAGGGGACGCATTCGAGTACTATACTGAAGACGCCGGCCCGTTCTAATCTTTGTGCATCCTTGAGGATCACCCGCGCGGTTGATTCGGTTTTTCCACAAACCTTGAAACCGCCGAACTGATGGTACCACTGCGGGGTGAGGCCCAGATGCCCCATCACAGGCATACCCGACTGGATGATGGCCTCGATTTTCTTTATCATGCCGCGACCACCTTCGACTTTTACAGCTTCTGCGCGACCTTCTTTCAAAAAACGTCCTGCGTTTCGAATTGCGTCCTCGGCGCTTGCCTGGTATGACATGAACGGGAGGTCTCCGACCACCAATGCCCGTTTCACCCCACGGGAGACTGCTCTTGTGTGATGGATCATCTCATCCATGGTAACGGAAAGGGTGTCCTTATAACCGAGAACCACATTGGCGAGAGAGTCCCCGACCAAAACCGCGTCTATCCCTGCTTCGTCCACCATGGAAGCTGTGGTATAATCGTAGGT
>DTYD01000043.1 GCA_012962055.1 Hadesarchaea archaeon | reverse complement strand
GGGGCCACGCCACGGTGTGCGGACAGTGAGCAGCATGAAACAAGTGAAAAAGTTCGCTCAGTTGGTGTGTGCAGCAGATTTCGCGAGAGAACTCATCGAGAGTGGAAAATTCGCCACGCTGAGGGAAATGTATTACACGGCAGAGGGTTGGGAGGCTGGACCATTTTCCGATCAAGGAGAATCTGACCTCATCATCGAAGACCTTGAGGCGACATTCGGTCTCAAACGTGAGGATCTAGGCCTCACACCTGAGGAAGATGGAGCATCGGTCTTCGGTAGGCTTGTGGTTAATGAGGGGGGAGTGGTAATAGACGCCACGAAAGCAGGCCGGGCCGGTTATACAATTCCTCCAACCATCGACGACGTGGAGTTTGTCAGATGCAAAGCAAAGCGAATCATAGCGATAGAAACAATGGGCATGTATCATCGTTTTGTGCAGGAGCAGGCGTGGAAGAAATTCGACGCACTGGTCGTGGGTCTGAAAGGACAGGCGGCAAGAGCGACTCGACGATTTTTGAAACGTGCGCATGACGAGCTGGGTCTTCCGGTCTGTCTGTTCACGGATGGCGATCCGTTCGGATTCCACATCGCGATGGTGATAATCTCAGGGAGCGCAAAACTCGCATACATCAACCACGAGCTGGCGGTGCCCGATGCGCAATTTTTGGGCGTCACGGCGAGCGATATCGTGGATTACAAATTACCAACGGACAAGCTCCGCGAGCTCGATGTTGCGCGCCTCAAACAGTTGATGAAGGACCCAAGGTATAATATCAAATTCTGGCAATCTGAGATCAAAAAAATGCTTGAGCTGGGGAGGAAAGCGGAGCAGCAGGCGTTCTCCAAATACGGGTTGACCTATGTGGTCAAGAAATATCTTCCGGCGAAACTCGGGATAAAGGGTTAATCCCGGCACCGTCAGTCCTTTTATCTCCCCCACAGAAGTTGAGGGGAGGAAGCCATGTGCTCTGGGGTCCTTGTTCGGATGGCCGGAGAATCCTCATAGGTTTTACCGTGGCGATGGTTTTCATGCTGATGGCTGGATCGGGTGGACCGGTCCGCGCTGCAGAATACCCACCCCACCAGAAACTACCTGAAAACTACATCCGCTTGTGGGCTCACCGCGATAACAACCTCAACAGGATCGACGACGTGATCGAGCAAATTATAGAAAACGCGGAGCTAGTCAAGCACAGGAAGGCATCGTTCGTTATCTCGGAAGAAAACGAAAATGTCCAAGGTTCGTTTATAGTAAACTTCACTAGGAGGATAAACGAAAATGATATGGAAAATTTTTTCAAAATGGTTGGAAAATCGAACGTGTTTAAATTCCAACGCGTCAACGCGGTGAGTATCAGAAACGTGGATCCTCGGTTAGTCGAGAACATGTCCAGACTCGACGGTGTCGAAATAATTGAACTTCAACAGAGGGTACATTCCCTCCTGGATGTCAGCGCCCGTGCCGTTAAGGCCAGACCCTCAATCGAGTACTCTGGGGTCTGGGACGAGTTCGGAGTGGACGGCGCCGGCGTAAACATAGCAATACTCGACACCGGTGTCGACGACGAGCACGAGTCCTTGAGCGGGAAATACGTCGCAGGCGTCGATTGTACGGGCCCCACCGATCTGGAATTCAACCCGAACGACCAGAGTCCCCACGATGTGTTTCACGGCACTCACGCCGCCGGTATTGCGATGGGGACCGGCGGGGCCGGGGAGGTCTACAGGGGCATCGCGCCCGGGGCGGGACTGATAGATGTCAGAGTGCTCAACGAGAAAGGGGAGGGCACTAGCGAGTCCGTGATAAGGGGGATCGAGTGGTGTATAGCCAACAAGGACAGATACAATATACGGATACTCTCCATGAGTTTGGGGTCTGATTTTAACAGCAACGGCGGTGACGCTCAGTCCCAAGCGGTCAACGCGGCCGTCGAGGCCGGGATAGTGGTGGTCGCAGCGGCCGGGAACGACGGCGAAGATGGATACATAAGCTCTCCCGGAGCGGCCGACAACGCCATAACCGTCGGAGCGCTGTTCGACCACAACACGGTCAACCAGGGTGACGACACGGTTGCGTCCTATTCGAACCGTGGGCCGAGACTGGACGACGGAGACCTCGACCAGTCCGACGAACTGAAACCTGACCTGACCGCCCCCGGGACTTACATATGGTCCGCGAAAGGTAGCAACACCACGGCCTCGAACTCGTATCACCAGCTCTCGGGGACGAGCATGGCCGTCCCCCACATCACGGGCGTTGTGGCCTTGATGCTGCAGACCAACCCAAACCTGACCCCGTCCGATGTAAAACAGATGCTGCGCGAGACCGCCGAAGCCAGGGGACTTCCGTACGATCCCGGCCTGAGCGACAAATATAACGTGGGATTTGGATGGGGGATCGTTGACGCGCGCGCAGCCGTGCAGAGAGCACTCGGAGAAGCCGGGAACCCAGATTTCACAATTTCTGAGGAAGACATTTCTTTTTCTGACAATTCTCCGGTGGAGGGCCAGCGGGTACTGATAACCGCCGCCGTACATAACCTCGGGAATCTCGACGGAACTTGCGATGTCGCATTTTACAGACAGGATACGGGTGTTTCGTTTCTCAGAAAGGTCAGAGGGGTTTCCGTCAAGGCGGGCGGTGTCTCAGAGGTGAAAGTTCCGGTGACGTCACCGAGCCCGGGAGTTTACGGCATATTCGTGAAGATCGAAAACGGAAACCCGTCGGAGAACAACACCGTAAACAATCAAGCATCCACAAAGATGTCAGTCGGACCCCGACCGACTTCCCCGGATTTGACCCTGACAGAGTATGACATATATTTCGGCGGAAGGCTTGCGACCGTAAGGCAGATCCCCCCCGGCCTGGTGAAGTTTTCTAAACCGGGCCACTCATCGGCACAGGGGATTCAAACCCCTCTGAGCAGGTTGAGGAAAAATTTGGCCATCTCCGCCAGGGTTCAAAATGTCGGAGAGACGGATGCGTATTGCGATCTCGGCTTCTACGTGGACAGCGAAATACCAGAGAACCTGATCGAAAACTTCCGCGGGGTTTCCGTGCCCGCCGCTGGCGAGAACTGGTTTTCGGTGACGTGGGAAGTTCCAGAGGATATCGAGGGGGAGCACAGTATCTTCTTGACGATCGAAGATGTCCTCCCGGGCGACGACGACCCGCTGAACAACAAAGCCAACAAATCCATCTCATTCCCGACCACTATAACAACAGGCGACATCGCGGTGGCACCTGACGACATAACGTTCTCGGACAACAGCCCGAACGCGGGTGAAGGCGTTGATATCCGGGTGACCGTCTGGAATGTCGGAGTTGTGGACGTGAAAAACGTGAAAATAGCGGTCTACATAGACAACGTGCCTACCGCTGTAGGGACGATACCGCTGATCGAGCAGAATTCCGAAAACTCAACTTCGATCTCATGGAACGCCGAGGAGGGGTCCCACCAGGTGGGAGTACTTGTCACGGTCGAGGGAATGCAGGAATCAAATTACGGGAACAATACTGCCAGCGCCTACATATCTGTGGGGGCGGCCGACATCTTCCGGAGAGTTATCCTGATCGCGGTTATCCTGATTGGCGTTGTCACGTCCGCGGGGGTTTTGTTTTTCGTGAGGCAAAGACTGTCTTAGGCCGCGCTTATTTCGGCTAGAATTCTCTTCACGGAGTTTCTGGGATTCGAAGAGTTGTAAATCGCGCTTCCGGCGATACATATATCCGCGCCAGCCCTGACGACTTTCTTTGCAACGCCCTCCTTTATCCCGCCCGCTACGGCGAGGGGGAACTGCCCGGCGCGTTTTTTGGCTTCCGAGATGAGCCGGGTTTGGTCATATATGCCACGTCCCTTCAGCTGTTCGC
>DTYD01000042.1 GCA_012962055.1 Hadesarchaea archaeon | reverse complement strand
TTTCCACTCCGAATTTCTCGTCGAGCACCTTCATCACTGGCGCGAGACAGTTGGTGGTGCACGAAGCGAGGGAGATTATATCATGTTTTTTAGGGTCGTAATCCCCGTGGTTAACTCCCGGAACGATCGTTATGTCCGGGTCCTTAGCCGGGGCTGATATCAGGACCTTCTTTGCTCCTCCCTGCAGGTGTTTTGAGGCTCCTTCTCTATCTCTGAAAACTCCAGTCGACTCAATAACTAGGTCCACTCCAAGATCTTTCCAGGGCAGTTTGGCAGGGTCTCTCTCCGAGAGATATTTCAGCTTCTCTTTTTCGACCACAATCGCCCCATCTTCGACTTTTACTTCTGCGTCTAGTTCTCGGAAAACTGAATCGTATTTTAAAAGGTGAGCAACAGTTTTGATATCAGAAAGATCGTTAACAGCGACGCATTCAAATTTTCTCGGTTTTGAAAGACAGGCCCGGTAGAACACCCTGCCGATCCTACCGAAACCGTTGATCGCTACCTTCATCCAAATCCTCCTTATGTCTTCCCTGAAGTGATTATTTAAATCTTTCGTTGATTTTTGAGTTTTTGATCGCAAACCCCCTCAGCTGTTTCATTTTTTGGATACTTCACAATTTTGAGAAGCTTTTTTAAACCGGACATCGCCTGTTGGTATGGGGTATCTTTGGGTAAAACAATTCCGCTCGAAATGCTGACCAAGTTGTCGAAAGAAGGCGCCCATCGCAGGAGGATAAAAATCTCGCTAAATTGGCTCGCCAAACGTCTCAAGACTTCACGACAGACGGCAGCACGGAGACTTGCGGAACTTGAAAATAAAGGTTTAATAGAGCGTAAGACGGGACCCCGCGGACAGCTCATACGTGTCACTCCGGCAGGTTTGGCGACCATTCGTAAATTTCACCAAGAACTAGGATCCATTCTCAAGCCGGTCCCGCATGCGATAAAAATTTCCGGCAGAGTTGTCACAGGTATCGGCGAAGGAAGATACTACATGAGTCAAACCCATTACATCAAACAATTCGAGAAGGAGGCTGGGTTCACACCGTACCCAGGGACTTTAGATATCAAACTCGACAAGGGCTCACTGGAATCCAAGGAGATGCTTCTGCAGCTTCCATCTAAAGAGATCCAAGGTTTTGAGACAAAAGAGCGAGCGTTTGGGCAAGTCAAATTTTTTCAAGCTAAGCTCAAAAACTCAAAAGTGGTCGTGGTGTTGCCTGTCCGAAGTCACCACACCGAGATCTTGGAGATCATCGCTCCTCATAATCTGCGCAATGTCCTTAAGTTGAGAGATGGTGACCCAGTCCATATGGAGGTGATGATTTGAGTTTAGAACGTGCGCTTGAGGATTTGAGTGCCGGGAAGTTTGTACTCTTGTATGATTCGGAGGGTCGTGAGAATGAGATTGATATGATAATAGCAGCAGAATTTGTCGGACCCTCCGAAATCGCGACCATGAGAAGGGAGGCTGGGGGACTAATATGTGTCGCTCTGCATCCAACCATCTCTAAAAATTTTGGTCTCCCTTACCTCGCCGAGGTTTACAACGTTGCATCATCTAAGTTCGATATCTTGACAGCCGTCCAACCAAATGACATCCCATATGACGAACGTTCCGCGTTTTCATTAGCTGTGAACCATCGCCGCACGTTTACAGGAATAATAGATGTCGACCGCGCACTCACCATACAGGAACTTGGCAGGGTCGGAAGGCAAGCGTTTAACGGTACTGCATTAGACGAGTTTGGGAAAAACTTCAGGAGCCCCGGTCACGTCCCGCTATTACGTGCTGCCGATGAACTGCTGAACGAACGGAGAGGCCACACGGAGTTATCAGTGGTGTTGGCCGAACTCGCTGGAGTCACACCTGTGGTGGCTGTATGCGAAATGCTCGATACCCGGACAAATCGTGCCCTTTCAAAAGAGGCGGCTAAGGAATACGCAAAGGGACGTGGGTTGATCCTTTTAGATGGATTGGATGTTGTGGCTGGGTTCCAAAGGAAGGAAAAAAATGAAACGAGTCGGGATAGTTGACACCACATTCGCCCGCTACGACATGGCCCGCGCGGCCATGGACGAACTGAAACAGCTTTGCAACGTGAAATTCGAACGTCGAACAGTTCCTGGCATAAAGGACCTGCCAGTGGAGAGCAAAGTGTTGCTCGAAGGGGGGTGCGACATCGTAATTGTCTTTGGCATGCCCGGGGCAAAGCCTATCGACAAACAGTGCGCTCACGAGGCATCATCAGGACTTATCAATGCTCAATTGTTCACGAATAAGCATGTGATTGAAGTTTTTGTCTTTGAGGACGAGGCTCACAATGAAAAAGAGCTGGCAGACCTTGCGGATCGTCGCGCTCGCGAACATGCTCGAAATGTCTACCGTTTGCTCTTTAAACCTGAGGAGCTTACAAAACTGGCCGGCACGGGGCAACGGGAGGGAACCCCGGACGCTGGACCCCTGAGGAGGTGAGAAATTGGTAAAACTGGGAATTTGCGCCAGTGAGTTCAACTGGGACATAGTAGGACCGATGGTTGAGTTTGCGAAGCAACATGCGAGGTTCCTCGAAGCAGAAGTGATAGCAGAAGTTTTGGTGCCTGGTGTGTATGATCTGCCGCTGGCCGCGAAAAAACTAGCTGAAAGAAACGATGTTGATGCAGTGGTGACACTGGGGGCTGTGATCGAGGGGGATACCGGGCACGACGAAATAGTGATGCAGCATGCCACACGAAAGCTGATGGACTTGGCAGTACAATCCGGAAAACCTGTGTCGCTTGGTATCTCGGGGCCCGGGATGACACGCGTGCAGGCACTTGAGCGCGTGAACGATTACGCCAGACGTGCGGTAGAAGCTGCTGTGAAGACTGTTAAGAGGCTGGAGAAGGTCTGAAATTGCAAACTGAAGAAGTTGGCATCTTAGCGATGGGCTCTCACGTGGAGAGACACGGGGCAGCCTTGCCTCTCGATACGGATGCAAAAATAGCTTCTTATGTTGCACAGGAAGCAGCGAGGCGTGCCGGGGCCAAGTTCTTAGGGATTTTGAAAACGTCGTACGAACTTCCAAGGATAGATACTGGGCAGCACCAAAGCCTTGGGGAAGTTTTAGAGGAGTTACGCATCACTTTGAAAAACGCAAAGAAAATGCTCCGAATAAGGACCGTAGTGGTTGTCAACGGACATGGAGGTAACAATCCAGTTCGTGAGCATTTACCCATATTGGAAAAGGAACTTGGGATGCACCTTGCCTTCAATAGCACTATCGTTGAACTTGAAGGTCCTCACGCGGCGACAGTGGAGCTGAGCATGGGGGCGGCAATTGGAATAACAGATGAATCTAAGGTTGACGAACATGTCGATTTCACGAAGTATCCTGAAGTCGGATTTGTGGGGTTGCGTGAGGCGCGAAGACTGTATCCATGGATGGAGCAGCAGGCACAGCAAGTTGAAAAAGAAGGGGTTGCGGTGGACAAAGAACTAGGCGCGAAGTTGCTGGAGCATGCAGTTGGGGAAGTGGTAAATGACATTCGTAGTTTACAATCTTAACTTTTATCTCAGATGTCCAAGTTCCTTCCCAGTTTCGAGCAACGCCCACGCCCAGACCAAGCACTCGAAGCTCTTTATCATGTCACCGCGCTCGATGAAGTGTTTCGAGTCATTGCGATAAGCCTTAATATTTTGAAGTATCTTCGCTCCTTTCTCGTCTGAAGGATGGGCACTGAGTAAAGAATTATCCAACCTTTTCGACCATTTCTCAATCTCTGCAACAAGGTCAGCTTCGACGCTCATCCAGATTCGCCCCGCTCAGCCTCAGGAGGTATACCTATATTCGCCACCATGAGTTCACCTGTGAGGTCACTTCGAACAAATAACCCCTTCTTCGCCCGGTGGAAGGTGACTGTTGCATCCGCCTTGAGAGCGTGGCCGCACACCTTTCCCGTAAGTGGGTCCAAACCCGAGGGGGCATCGACCGCAAGCTTGAATGCTTTGCTCTTATTTATCGCCTCGACCACCGAAGCATGGGGGTCTCTGAGTTTCCCCCTGATCCCGGTGCCGAAGATCGCGTCCACCACTACATTCGCCTTGGAGAGGGCTTCCGTAAGCTTGTTCATGAAGGACTCGTCGGAAAGTTGGATCAGTTCGATGCTGAGGTTCATCCTTTTTAGGATCTTCCAGTTCAGAGAGGCTTCTTTTGTCTGGATATCTTCATCCGATCCCAGCAAGAAAACCCTGACGGGCACTCCGTAGGCCGCCAGATGTCTGGCCGCAACGAAACCGTCTCCGCCGTTGTTCCCGGTACCAGCGACTACCATCACTTTCTTGCCAGCGACACCTGTTTTTGCGATGTAGTCTGCAATGGCCTTTCCCGCATTTTCCATCAGCAGAAGCCTCGGCACACCAAGCCGCTCCGTGCGTTCTTCGATCGCTCTCATCTCGCTAGGTGCGATAAGCAACTCGGACCTCACCCTACGGCCTCCTCCGGCGCCCCTGCAAACACTTTTAGAGCCTCGACCTCAACGAAGTGGAGCTTGCCAGGTACGATTAGCACATGGGGCTGGGGTCCAAAATCGAATCTCTGAAGTCTCTCCACCTTATCAGCTTTGACCTGAGCATTATCCGACCCAGCTCGCGCCACAACTACAACAAGCGTATCTTGCGTGAAAACGTTCTTTTGTAATTTTTTTTCAAGTTCAAGCATGATTCCGATTGCTTCGTTAGCAGTCATTGCGCGGCCCTCTTCAGCTCGGATGTCGAGCAGGAACAGCGTATGAAGTCTTCGCGCGCGATTTTCGACCAGAGCTTCGTATGGTGTCTGCGATAGATTGTCTGGAAATGGGATAGTGGTCACGCGCCCGAACTTGTAACTTTGTAGCCCAGCCAGTCCAGCCGCGGCTGAAGCGATCGACGCGGCGTGCACAACCTTTGTCTCGATTCCGGCCTTGGCGGCCCTCAAGCGCAGGTCTATGTGTGTGGTTGCCACCATTGGGTCACCAGGGACCAAAAATGCTACCTTGTCTGTTTTGGCGGCTTTAAGGATTTCGTCCGGCTGTTCTTCAACGGTTTTTCTATTGACAACGTGGATCGATTTTCCTATTTTTCGTTCAAATTCCTTTAAGTTGAACTCCGGCACGAGACTCGTGTAGAGTTCGGCATATATGGTATCGGCCTCCCCAGCCGCTTGCAGCCCTTGGAGCGATATCCCCTCACCGTGCAAGCCAAGCCCGATAAAGACCAACATAGCATCGTAAACACTTAATTTGTGGCCTTGATAAATCAATTCAGGGCCCGTGACTCAGTCTGGTAGGCGCGAAGAGCGGCCAAAAGTACCCGGCTCTTAACAGCTTTAAAGCTGGCTGTGACCGGGCGGTCGAGGGTTCGAATCCCTCCGGGCCCGCCATCAACCTTTTACCTGATTTGGCGGACGATTACC
>DTYD01000041.1 GCA_012962055.1 Hadesarchaea archaeon | reverse complement strand
GACTTGGCCGGGGAGGCCGGGGGGGCCGGAAGCTCATGCCTTTAGGCGTGGAAGCGGTCACATGGCTTCAAGATGTGATTTCGCGTAAACAAATGGACGAACTCAGGATATTCAGGGAGATCAAAGTAACACAAGTTCCCTCAAGCTCTCTCTGTCTGGTCTGCAAGGGAGGACGGATGTTGTGTGGCAAACTTCATTGCCCGATCATCGCTAAGGCCCAATCCTTAGCCCGTTCTGGCTCACGTATCACGTCTCCCCACATTCAAGGTTCCACTCCCCCTGGCGTGTTCGTGGGCCGAGTAGGTTATCCAAAGGTGTACATCGGCCCCATGGTGCCTCCTTATCGGGGTGACACCGAAATTTTGGATACCCCCGAACTCTGGATGGGAAAAGGTATCCAAGATATCATCGATTATCGTTTCTCCTTGGTCCGCGGAAAAATCCGAGCAAGCGTTCACGATGCCCAGGTTGGTGGAAGGCTATTAAATTCGCTGCAAGAATTAGCAATGGGGAAAAGACCTGTTGACGCTGAACTCATGCTCACGCGCGTGCCAAATAAAGTGATAGCACTCAGTAGCGAAGTCCAGCCGTTTGGTCCGTCAGCCCCTTTGAGGAATTTTACAGCTTCAGATGTGAATGTTGACCACAGAATGGAGGACGCATTTTACGATCGTGACCTGAAAGCTGCCGATGCTGTGATCAATCTCTACGACAACGATGTCATGGTCACTCGAATTCAGCGTGCATTCAGTCTGGGGATGTTCGGCACCGCCAAACGAAGGAAGCTCGTCCCAACTCGATGGAGTATAACAGCTGTGGACTCCACCATCTCACAGGAACTCATCAACCGAATAAAGGAGCACGATACCATCGATGAATACCGCGTTTACTCCTTCACGCACCTTGACAATCTATTCGTGGCGGTTCTGATGCCGGAGCGGTGGTCATTTGAATGGATCGAAAGTTGGTTTCCTGGTACAACCTGGAATCCCGATGAGCGTGCCGCTGCGCCAGCGATGATGGGGGACTGGGAGCCGTATCAAGGGCGGACGACTTATCCTGACGTTGGAGGGTGTTACTATGCCTGCAGGCTTGCCGTGGCCGAGCGATTGGATCAGGAGCGGCGACAGGCTTCAGCGCTTATACTTAGGGAAATCCATCCGGGTTACATCTTACCGGTGGGTGTCTGGTTAACACGTCAAAGTGTGCGAGAAATGCTAAATGGTGAGCCGCAAAGATTTGATAACCTCCAAGCAGCACTAAACCACGCGATGACGAAGTTAACCATTCCACTCAAAAAATGGGTCGAAACGAGCGAGCTTTTGAAGCGGGCTCTCTTTCAGAAAAAGCTGACGGAGTTTGTGGCATGAGCACCAAGTACTCCACCGGAGTGTGCAGGACGGCCCTATCGGTCAGCAAGTTACCTGGATTGAGGTACTCGCTGAATCCTTACGTCGGCTGTGAACATGGCTGCAGATATTGTTACGTTCCAGACATCCTCGGCGGCGAAAAGCTCGCATTTAAATGGGGTAGCACTGTTAAAGCAAAAAAGAATATCGCTGAAGTGCTTGCCCGAGAAGTGATGAAAAAACCGAAAGGCATTGTAGGTGTCAGTACCATATGTGATCCCTATCAACCCATCGAGGCTAAATTGATGCTCACTCGGAGGTGCATCGAAATTCTAGCCCAACACGATTTTCCAGTTTCGATTCAGACGAAGTCCAAGCTTGTGTTGCGCGATGCGGACATGATTGTTCCAGAAAAATTTGACGTTGGCGTGACGATATCCACCATGGATTTGAAATTGGTGAGTCGTCTTGAACCGGGGGCATCACTTCCCGACGAGCGTGTTCAAGTATTGGAAGAATTCTCATCACGAGGTGTGGAGACATGGCTCTTCTTAGGCCCCATCATTCCTGGGATCAACGACTCGGAAGAAAGCATGACGCAAGTCATCGATGTAGCTGCGCGAACTCGTAGCAAAATCATTTACGATCGGCTCAACCCGAAGAGGTGGGTCATGGATCGGCTTGCGCCAGTGCTCACGAAGGAGCGGCCAGATCTAGCGGAGCGGTTGTCTGATTTCATGCGAGATGGGTCGGTTTGGCGTCAGATTTGCTTGAGAGTTGAATCGATTTGTAGAGAGCTAGGGATAAAGTGTGAAGCGGCATTCCCGAACTGGCCGAACACTCGATGAAGTGGAGCCCCGGGTGGGAGTCGAACCCACGACCTATCGCTTACAAGGCGATTGCTCTATACCAACTGAGCTACCGAGGCTCAATGGAAGAATAATCCTCCAGCGGAAAAAAGCCTTCCCACGCTTCTTTACCCTCGAAACTTTAGCACGCCATTCACGATATCCTGAAACGCCGCCCGCTGGTCCTTCGCCTTGACCACCCCCGAGGCTATTAAAACTCCCTCCGCTCCGAGTCCCAGAGCTTTTGTAACATCTTCTCCAGAAGTTATACCGGCTCCGCAGAGCACTTTTATACCGGGATTTACTTTTTTGACGACTTTCACGGAGTCTTTTACAACTTCCGGTTTGGCCTTTGACACGGGGATGCCTGAACCTATGAGTTCGGGAGGTTCCACCGCTATCATGTCGGGGGAGAACTCGGCTATTTTTCTGCTCTCTTCCATGTCGGCCGTACATGCTATTGTATACAGCCCGACTTCCTTCGTCCTCTCTATCACGGCTTTGACCCGATCACGTGGGAGTTTGTGTTCGGAGTGATTAACCAATGTTCCGACTGCCCCGCCCGTTTTTGCGGATTCTGGCGAGATGAAACCGGTGTTCCTGCCTGGCTTTATCGGGTCGACGTGCTGCGCGAAAACAGGGATTTTTACTTTTTCTGCTATGGTGGCGAGGTCCACTGTCTGCGGGGCAACGGCGGACTCCACGTCGCTTTGTCCGCTCACCTCGGCGATAAGCTCCGCGAGTCTGACGGCGCTTTCTGAGGTGGCCTCCTGGTAAGTTTTGAAGTTCACGACCACTATCGGGGTTTTCAGCATGCGCGTACCTCTCCCCCTGAGTCGGGCCACTATAAAAATATTTGTGGTAGTGCCGGGGCGGGGAGTCGAACCCCTGACCTCCTGCGTGCAAG
>DTYD01000040.1 GCA_012962055.1 Hadesarchaea archaeon | reverse complement strand
TGTGGCGGAGGTCACCACTCATTCTACGAACCCGTTAACAAGGGATAGCGATGGAGACGGTTTAAGCGATGGAGAAGAGATTGAGTTGGGAATTAACCCGCTGAGTGCGGATAGTGATAGTGATGGGTGGGGAGACTCCATGGATATATGGCCGTTGGATGCTAGCATGCCAAACTCCATCATCGTGGTGGGTGTTGCCCTACTTTTGGTTAGTTTAGGTATCGTTATCTGGTGGAAATGGATCAGGCCAAGGTTCAAAGAATGGGAAGAGATTAAACTACCAAGTGAATATCGCATGTTCGAACCCAATAAGAGCTATCTCATCGAGGAACCGAAACCCACACGAGCGTTCAAAGTTTTCACTAAGTTTGTAGAAATCGGTTTCTCTGGGTTATGCATAAGCCAGATTTACCCAAATGAGTTAAAAAGTCGCTACAAACTCGGAAACGCCACCATACTATGGCTCACAGAGCAAGAAGTCGAGGGGGGCGTATCTCCTTTAGATTTAGAAATGCTACAACATAATATAGCCGAGTTCGTCGAAGAGCATAAGAACAGTGTAATCCTACTTGATGGGTTCGAATATTTGATGACGAGAAATGGCTTCAACTCAGCGTTCGCATTCCTACAGAATGTTGGGGATATTATATCGATAAATCGTGCTAAATTTATCATTTCAGTCCGCTTCGATGCACTTGAGCCAAGGCATTTAGCGTTACTTGAACGAAGCATAGAGGTTATCAAAGTAAAATCATGATTCACCAGTTCTAGCAAAATGTTTCATTTAGTCAGGATTAAATTAGTTAATCTATGCGCGGTATTGAAAACGAGAACTTTTTACTTTAGAACGACAATTTTTTGCCCAACGGCGCAAAATAAATTATGGTTGCTTCTATGAAAGCCCGAGCCCACGTCTATATCAGCGGATATGTAACTGGCGTTTTCTTCAGATACCACACCCAGGAGTTAGCGCAGCGGCTAAGCGTTAAAGGATGGGTCCGAAACCTGCGTGATGGAAGGGTCGAGGCGGTGTTCGAAGGGGAACGCGAGCAAGTTGAGGAAATGATAAAATCCTGCCATCGAGGACCGCCTGGCGCGACCGTGACCGACGTCGAGGTCAAATGGGAGGAGCACCGAGGTGAGTTCTCAGGATTTGAGGTAAGGTACTGGCGGTGACATGAGCGTTCGTTCTTTAGCCGAAATCATGGAGGAGATGCGCAAGCGTTACAAGCGTTACCCTGAGCTCTGTCGAAAGTGGAGGGTGCTGGCGGGAAGCGACGAGTACGGCTTCAGCGATTTATTCTTCTACGCGCCGAAGCTTGGGGTCTGGCAGATTAAGGGCGATCTGAAGTCTCCCTATGAGCTTGTGGGTGCAGGTGCTCGAGTTTCAGCGCGGAAGGTCGATGATGAGATTCGCAAGCTTATGGAGAAGGGAACGCCCATGCCTTTCGGGCTTATCTCCCCTCATCCTGAATTGAAGGACCGGGCAATCATCGCGGCAGGCTTAGGGCGGTACCAAGAGACGACAAAACAATTGAAAGAGCATCTCACAAGCCGCGAGCGCAGAGTAGATGCAGAACTCAGAAAAAGAATCGAGAAACTGCGGCATGAACTGGGTCTCGACATAGCTTACCTCTGAACCCATCCAAAAATAAGCCTGCTCAAACAAATTTGTTTGATAAAAATGTCAGAAAAAACCAACGTGTTCGATACGCTGGCTAGACCAATTCGTAAGTTGCTGGCAGAGCGTGGGCTCACCGAACCAACGTTACCGCAGCAGGAGTCAATTCCCAAAATCCTCGAAGGCAAAAATGTGCTGCTGATTGCCCCTGCTGGGACGGGAAAAACAGAAAGTGCCTTTCTGCCAGTGCTCCACCAGCTCCTACTCTCCCAGACACGTGAACGCGGGATTAAAGTTCTCTACATTACCCCCCTCCGAGCCCTCAATCGGGACATGCTCGAGCGCTTAGAATGGTGGTGCCAATCCCTCGACTTGAAGGTTTCCGTCCGTCATGGTGACACAGCGACGCGTGAACGTCGGACCCAAGCTCTCGTGCCTCCCGACATAATGATCACCACCCCGGAAACGCTCCAGATATTTTTGTTAGGGCGGAGGCTGAGCGAGCATCTCCGAAGTGTGCGGTGGGTGATTGTCGATGAGGTTCATGAGCTCGCGGACAACAAGCGGGGGGCGCAGCTTGCTTTAACGCTCGAGCGGCTCCGTGAACTCAAGGGGGGCGAGTTTCAGCTGATCGGGCTCTCAGCCACGATAGGATCCCCGCAGAAGGTCGCGCGGTTTTTGGTTGGAGTTGGGCGGGCGTGTGAAATCGTTGACGTCAGCGTCGCGCGTGAAGTCAAGCTCGATATAATATATCCTGAATCAACCAAGCGCGACGAGCGCCTCGCAAGCGAACTCTATACATATCCCTCAGTCGCCGCTAGGCTACGGGTGATGCGGAAACTCATCGAGGATCATGGGTCCACGTTAGTTTTTACGAATACACGCCCCACCGCAGAGGTGCTAGCGAGCCGCTTCCGTCTCTGGGACATCCGCTTTCCTCTGAGCGTCCACCACGGCTCGCTGTCCAGCTTCACCCGCCTGAAGGCTGAGCGGGCGCTGAAGCAGGGTGAGATTAAAAGCATAATCTGCACTTCATCGATGGAGCTCGGACTAGACATAGGACGCGTCGACCTTGTTATCCAATATAATTCTCCACGCCAAGTGACACGATTGTTGCAGCGAGTTGGTCGTAGCGGCCATCGGATAGGCGAGGTGGCGAAGGGGACAATCGTGGTTCAGGACCCCGATGACGCCATCGAGTCCATCGTCATCGCGGCACGCTCGCACCAGCGGGAACTCGAGCCGGTCTCCGTCACTGAAAAGCCCCTAGATGTGCTCCTGCATGCACTCGTCTCGATGCTTACAGCGAGGCGTAGGGGCAGTGTCGATGAAGCCTACGAAGTATTCAGACGCGCCTACCCATTCAGAGACCTCACTAAGGAGGACTTGCTTAGTGTACTCAGATTTGCGCAAAGCTTGGAAAAACGGCTTACGTGGGTGTCCGAAGATGGACGAGAGTTCGCGCGCCCGCAGTCAACCCAGCGGGTCTTCGACTACTACTTCGGCAACCTCTCGATGATTCCTGAAGTCCGGCAGTATCTCGTGCTAAATGACGAGCGAAATCAGCCGGTTGGAATTTTGGATGAGTCCTTTGTAGCCGAGTACGGGGAACCTGGAGTGAAATTCGTAATCGGTGGTGAACTCTGGAGAATTCTGCAGGTCTTCAAGGATAAGGTATACGTGAAGCCCGACAAAGACCCTCTCGGCGCGATCCCGACTTGGATAGGAGAGGAAATCCCTGTGCCCTACTCAGTGGCGCAGGAGGTGGGAAAACTCAGGGCACGATTTGAGGAGCTCTTGGGGGAAGACAAAAAATTCGATGAGGCCGCCGCCGAACTCGCAAAGCAGTACGGCGTCTCACGCGAAACGATGGGACTCGCGCTTGCCGATGCCCACAAACAAGGCAAGGCGGGTTTACCCTTACCTACGGATCGGCGGGTGACGGTGGAGCGGGTGAAGGATATATGCGTGGTCAACGCCTGCTTCGGCACCCTCGTCAACCGGACACTTGCGCGTCTGCTGGCCTACAAGGCCTCCCTGAAGCTGGGGGAAACCGTATCGACATCGGTGGACCCATACCGGATTCTGCTCCGTTCTGAAATGTTGGAACCGGAAAAGTTGACCGAGATACTCAGAGGGGAGCTCAGCGCGGACCTCGGGCGGGACCTGCGGGACATCATCGAGCAGAGCCGCTTCTTCCGATGGAGGCTGGCGCAGGTGGCCAGGCGAATGGGCGTCCTCGAGCGCGAAGCCGAAATCACGAGCTCTATCCTAGACAAGCTCATGCACGCGCTGAAGGGAACTCCCGCGTTTGAGGAAACGTTCAAGGAGGTCGTGCGAAAGGACCTCGACTTAAAGCGATCACTTGAGGTATTAGAACGTGTCAAAAAAGGAGAAATCGAAGTGGTATCGTTAGGAAAACTATCGGAACCAACTCCGGTATCCAGACCGACATGGCGTCAACGCTATCCTGCCCTTGAGCCTGTGATACCCGAGCGTCTTAGGTTGCTGGCGGTGGCTTCTGCCAAAGCGCGGCTTCTAACCGAGGCTAGGACCTTTGCCTGCATTCAATGTACACGGTACATCAAAGAACTCCAGATTTACGAGCTTGATGACCATCCCAAATGTCCCCACTGTGGGTCGGCCAAACTGGGAATGGTGGAAAAATCTGAAGAAGAAACCCGGCGGACACTCGAGCTGTCTGAGAAGGGTAGAACTGGGGCGCTCTGGCGCGAGCTGCAAGAAAACGCGAAACTCATCTCCAAACACGGAAAAATTGCTGCTCTTGCGCTGGTCGGACGAGGGGTGGTGCCAGCTGCGGCAAGGGACATTTTATCCAAAGAGCCAAAATTCTCAAACAGATTTGTAGAGTTCCTCCTTCAGAAGGAGCGGGAGGCTCTCCTCGGACGGTTTAGGTGGGTGTGAACGCAGTTTAGAAGATTATTTTCTCGCCGTTCTCTTTCTCGTTTTCTT
>DTYD01000039.1 GCA_012962055.1 Hadesarchaea archaeon | reverse complement strand
TAGTCATCTTGGCAGTTTCGTTCTTCGTCTTCGGTGGACTGATGCACGGCATAGTTGCCTTGGCAGGTGTATGAAATGATGAGGTTTAAGTTAGGTTCCGCGTACTTTGTGATTTTGGGCATGATAACCTTGGTATTCGGAGGACTGGAGGTTGTCACTGGTCTGCCCGGGATAGAAGGACTCTCAGCAGGGGCTCTCGAGATCCCTCCCGACCTATGGCGTGGAATCATCATCTTCTTTGCAGGGGTGTTCATCATGGTTGGGGCCCTTAAGCTGCGGAACATCCACGGGCTTGGTATGAGCGTGTTTGGCTCGATCATGTTGTGGATAATCGCTGGATGTGACATATTCGCGAGGATAATGGAGTCGATTCCAAACGGGACAGGTGGACTCAACACCTTGGAAGGCTTTTTAGCGACTTATGGTCCACCATACTCACCCGCGCTGTTCCTGCTCCCACTCTCGCTAGTGATTTTTTACTTTATCATTAAGGAGGGCGAAAAATGAAAGCCAAGAAACTCGGGATCAAAGCGCTCGTATTTGTCCTGATCGCGTTCTACGCGCTCGCAGCGATGGCGTGGGTGACAGGAGTTGAGGCTCCAGAGAAAGAAGAGTTTGAGTTGGGAGATATCACAATAGAGGACAACGGAGTAGAGCTCGCGATATCGATAGATGACGTGAGTGAGTACGTAACGGAGAAAATCGAGGAAGGGATAGGTAGCGTACCTGAGGATGTAGAGATGTTCGTTTCGGGCGCGTACAGAGCGACATTATTGGGGATATCAGAGGTGTGGGATGGTGAAGTGCCCTCAAGAGACGATATCAAGATAGTCAGCTCGCTCCCGGAACCAGCCTCTGCTTTTTGTTTCCAATACATAATTGGAACGGGCCCATCGATGGAGAGTTTGAGAACAGAGAATGGGGTGTTTGAGATAGTCCTAGAGAATACCAAAGTAGAAAACACATCGGTTCAACATCTCTATGAACTCTCCAAAAATATAACCACTGACGATTGGAAATTTGAGATATCCAGCATCTCTACAGGTGAGAGCTTTGTTGTCGAGATTAAGAGAGACGTGTTCCCAGAGGACTTCTTTGGGCTACGTGGAAAGGTAGTTTTCGATCAAATGGCATCCGAGAAGGAAGAACAAGAATTTACGTGGAAATGGTCGGATATTAACGATGGATTTCAGGGCTTTGAAGATTATGCGATTTTCGAGGGGATGGAGGAGCCCGTCCCAGATCCGGTCATGATTGTCGCATTGATAGTGGTAATTTTAGCGGTTATTGTTTTGGCGGTAATAATTTAGCAAGATCGGGGGTAAATCGATGTTAAAGGATGTTTTGCAAAAGATACGGAGAGGTGCCACCGATATCGACTCGATAGCACGAGATCTGGGTATTGGGCGAGGCACCCTCGACGCTATTCTCGAAATGGCAGTTAGAGAAAGATATCTAGAAAAAGCAGGCACCACCTCAAGCTGTGGTGCATGCTTCCTAGGCAGTAGATGTAAGGTGAAACCTTCTGAGTGTAGTAACACAGAGATGTATATAGTGACTCCACAAGGGAAAAAATACGCTGGCTTTTAATCTTAATAAGAAAAATACAGCCCAATAGAATCCGCATGCGTCTCTATGAAAATCCGATCCCCAACGGAAAAATGTTGTCCCTGCAGGAAAGTTTGAGATTTTCAATTTAGAACCATTGCACAAAAACATCTAATATCAGGACAAATATTCATTTATATGGGATTAACTTGTACAGATGGCGTGGTGGCCGGCGAGTGGGGCCAGGCAGACCGATGAAACCCAGATTTTTGGGATTCATGCCAAGAACGATAACGTTTATGCCGTCCACCCCCATGGGCCCGCCAATCACTGCAGGCGAGCCAATTTACATGACATATGATGAGTTCGAGGCTTTCCGCCTGATTTATCATGAAGGGCTGAACCAAGAGGAGGCCGCCAAGCGGATGAAAATTTCGCGTGGAACAGTGTGGCGTTGTCTGGAGAGTGCGAGGGATAAAGTTGCCTGTATGCTCGTCGAACACCGCCCCCTCGTGGTTACGCCTGTACCTTCTCGGCCTCCAGAGGAGACAGGCACTTGAACCAAGTAGATAGGATGCGGCTCACGGTCTTGGTCGAGGATTTGAAGAACCGACCCGAACTCACCGCTAAGCACGGGCTGTCTTTCTTCATCGAGCTGAAAAGTGCTGGGAATACCACTAATTTGCTGATGGATACTGGTCCCTCCGCCGATATCGTTTTACAAAATGCTCTGAAACTCAACATCGCCTTGAAAAAAGTAGATTCGATAGTGCTGAGCCACGGACATTACGACCATACCAGCGGGCTTTTAGGCGTCCTAAAATACATCGGCAAAAAAGTACCCGTGATTGCCCACCCAGACGCGCTTGAGCCAAAATTTGCAGTAAGGAAGAAGCGTCTCAAAAAAGCCGGCATTCCTTTTCAGGTTTCAGAGTTGGGGAAATCAAGCGGTATCTTAACTCTAAAACGGGGGCCGACTTCTAAAGCACCTGGGATTTGGGTGAGTGGGGAAATCAAAAGAGCCAGTCCATTTGAAAAGGTTAAGGGTTTCAAAACCGTAAGGAGAGGCAAACTCGTCAAGGATTACATGCCGGATGATCAGGCGCTTTTCGTGGTGGTTAAGGGGAAAGGGCTGGTGGTTGTCACGGGTTGCGCTCACGCGGGGTTGATAAACACGATCAAGCAGGCGCAAAAGGTAACGGGTTCGAGCGGCGTGTATGCGGTCATCGGTGGGTTTCATCTAGCTGGAGCAAGTGCGGGAAGGATAAATGCAACCATTGAGGAGCTCCAGAATGCTGGCGTGAAAGTCGTCATGCCATGTCACTGCACGGGAAAGAAAGCAATCACAAAGTTCTCGAAGGTTTTTGGAAAAAATTGTAACCAGCTTAGAACAGGTAATGTAGTTACGTTCTAAGCACCAAAAAACTTTTATAGAATTATGTGCAATAGCACAAATAGAGGTGGTAACAAATGTGGGGGCCAAGTTTCAGCTGGGGAAGAGGTCGAGGCTGGGGTCGAGGCTGGTTTGGACCTTGGCCGGGCAGAGGGCCTTTTAGCTACTTGCCGCCATGGCAGAGGCCCGGATGGTGGTTTGGTCGAGGAGCGTGCTGGTGGCTCTTCGGACCTTGGGCGTGGTCGATGTTCGGATACCCATGGAGTGGATACCCAGGAACCTACGGGTTTGCTCCGTACCCGGATGCCACAGCACCCTTACCAAGGTATGTATCATACCCTTACCCGGGCTACTGATAAACAAAATAAAAGGAGGTTAGAAAATGTGGTGGCCTAGAGGTTGGAGATGTTGGCAGTGGTACATGTATCCATACTTGTATCCACCATACCTGCCATACGTGCAAGCGCTGCAACAACCCTCGCAACCTGCGCAGCAACCCGCACAACAACCCCCAGCGGCACCTTACTATCCACTCCCGCCGTTCGTGCCTCCTCCACCGACGCCCGAGCAAGAGATCGAAGCGCTGGAGGCATACAAGGCTGAGATCGAAGAGGAACTCAAAGGGATAGAGGCCAGGATAAAAGAGTTGAGGGAATCCCTGACCAAAGAATCCGGCGGCCAACCATCCGAAACCGGGAAGTGATAAGTTGGGGCTCAAAGTGGCAGTTGCTGCGAAGGGGATCAAAGGCCTGGAGGATGAGGTATCGGATGTCTTCGGCAGAGCTCGAGCCTTTGCAATAGTCGAGACCGAGGGAGATCGGATCAAGAACGTGAAAGTTGTGGATAACCCGGCAGCTTCATACGAATACGGAGCCGGACCGATAACCACAAAAATGCTTGCCGACATGGGGGTTAAGGTCGTGATCGCTAGCGACTTTGGTGTGGGAGCGTCAGTACTCCTCAAAGATAAGAACATCCGTGCTGTCAAGGTTAAAGCTGGAACAAATGTCTGCCGAGCCGTAGATAGCGTTATTAAATGAAGATGATAGATTTAGAGTGGATCTCATGAAAGTAGCCATACCATCCAACATGTCTGGCGGACCGGATACTGCGATTTCTCCCCATTTCGGCAGGTGTGATGTATTCACGGTAGTTGAAATTAAAAACGGCAAAATAGTGGGCGGGAGCACCATTGATAACCGAGGGGCGCATTTTGGTTTTGATAAGACACCAGCGGAAATCCTAGCTTCGAGCGGCGTAGATGCGGTAATGGCACAGGGCATGGGGCCCAAGGCCCTCCAGCTCATGGAGCAAAGCGGAATCAGGGTATACATGACATCAGCATCGACCGTGAGAGAAGCTGTACAAGAGTTAATCGAGGGTAAGGCCAAAGCCGCTACCGCTGAGGGTATGTGTAAGGAACCCACGGAAACCGCTCAAATGCCTCCGGCCCCCATGATGCCAATGCCTGGGCCCGGGATGGGTATGGGCTGGGGAATGGGCCGCGGAATGGGAAGAGGAATGGGCAGAGGGATGGGGCCTTACCCCCCGATGGCCCCGCCAACGCCATATCCTCCCCAACAAATGCCGAAGCCTTTTTCTCCACCGACAGGTCTCTTTAAGGTAGGTGTGGCAAGTCAGGGAGCGGGAGGGCTCGACGATACAGTATCACCGATTTTTGGCAGGTCCCCTAACTTTACAATTGTCGATGTCGAAGGGAATGACATCAAGAACGTAAAAGTGGTGCCAAACCAATTCATTTCTGCACCTCGTGGCGTTGGGATTGCTGTGGCTCAAATGCTCGCAAACGAGGGCGTTAAATTCATTT
>DTYD01000038.1 GCA_012962055.1 Hadesarchaea archaeon | reverse complement strand
CGAACCGGAGCCTACGGGCAACGGGGAGCCGCGTGAAAACCCGGGCGAAAAACCGGGGAAGTGCGCGGATAACCTTCGCGGAAGAACGAGGGGGGACATCGACTGCGGGAAAAAGATCCTGACCCGAAAAAACAGCGGACTAGTGGAGTGGTCGAGATTCACGAATCCGTTGAAGGAGTAAGGAAGGGATCAAAGTTCCCGCCTTTTTTATTTAACTTTAATCAAACCACGCATGTATTTCATAACCCGTTTCACTCCAAGTTCTCGGAGAAGCCCGGGCAGCTCGGTAGTTAGGGCGCGAATCAAACCACCATGATGATCAAAATCAAATTTCTCAAGCACGAGTTTCCTCACGTTATCCTTTCTCAACGCCCCTAAGATGGTGTTCAGGTCCTCATCCGACATCAGCTCAAAAATCCTCCGGGCACGAACTCCTAGCTCAAATTCCCGGCCGAACCTCTCCCTGACCATCTGATCATAAATTCGAAGCGTCTTCCCATTGGATTCCGCTTCCAGACCCCGAGCAGCCGCTTCGGCCGCAAATTTGGCGCACGAGAGCCCGAGGTAGATCCCCCCGCCTGTGAGTGGTTTGACATGGCCAGCAGCGTCTCCAACCAACAACACTCCGTTAGCGTGGAACTTGCGTGAAAACGCCTCTGGGATGAGACCGGCACAGATATCAAATGTCCTCACTTTTTCAACCTTTTTGGATATCACAGGGTGTTTTTTGAAGAAAGAGTGCAGCAATTGAATCGGATTACCTTCAGTAGCGCCAAGGCCCACCCTGCAGACATCGCCTGCTTGGACGAGCCAGCCGAAGAAGCCGGGAGCGAACGAGCGGCCCAGATAGACTTCGGCTGCGTCCGCTCGAGCTTCCGCTATGACCTCTATTTGGGCACACTTGAGATACCGCTCGGATTTTATCAAACCGGCCTTCCGAGCGACGATGGAACTTGGACCATCTGCACCTATCACCAAGCGTGCGTTGATCTCTCCCGCATGGGTGCCTCTGATCTTCACGACCGAGTCACGACCGATCTTTACATCGACGCACCTGTTCTTGAGAAGAAATGTGGCTCCGGCTCTCGCGGCTTCCCGCGCGAGGAAGCGATCGAATTCAGCACGGTTGATTACAAATGCTTCAATTTTTTCCCTGGTAAGTTCGACTGGTTCGTTGGAAGGGGGATAGATTACGGCGCGGCGAAGCTTCCCCAGCACCCAGCTCCCTGGTTTGATCCCCAGCTCCTTGAACCCTCCCACGCCGACGATCCCCGCACAGCAGGCGGGGTTTCCTGCTTCACCGTGCTCTTCCACCACCACGACATCAAACCCACGCTTCGCTAGGATCCCGCCGGCGAGGCATCCCGCAGGGCCGCCACCCACTATCACAACGTCGGCACGCATTTTCACACCTAACAACTTTTTTATGTCACCACCAGATAACGCTAACGAGTGGTAGAATGCTGGATGTCATGGGGTACATGATACCGGGTCTGTTCCTTTTAATAGTCCCAGGTTTTCTCTTCTCCCTTGTCCTCTACCCCAAGCTTGAGAGCCTTGACTTCTGGGGCCGCATGGGGATGAGTTTGGCCCTCGGAGTGATGCTTGTCATATACATAGGATACTTTCTCGCGAGACCAGAGCTGGCGATGCTCCAGCTATCACCGTTCTTGGGGCTCACCGCAGGGATATGCGCGGTGCTTGCCGTCCTCGCGTATTTCAGAGGGGGGTTTGAGGTGATAACCGCGTACACGCGGGCAGTGACGAGATTCTTCAGAAAGTTTAAACCACCGAAACTTCCCCGGCCGCCGTCCCCGCCTCCGCCGGAGCAGCTTCCAAAGGAGCCGAAGGTAGAGCCGGAAGGACCGCCCCCGGAGCAACCTCAAGAAGCACCAAAGGAAAAGCCGGAAGAGCGGGCTCCGGAGCAACCCGAGGAGCAAGCCCAAGAGCAACAAATCCCTGAGCAACCTCCTGAACAAAGGGGCGAGGTCGGTTGATATTTAAATACAAGCAGGTCATCGTGGTCAGATCAGATTTGAACATGAGTCCCGGGAAGCTCGCGGTGCAGGTCGCCCACGGTTCGGTTGGTTCGGCTGGGAAAGCCAGGCGCGAACGACGGGATTGGTACGCGGCATGGCTTGGCGAAGGACAGAAAAAAGTCGTGGTGAAAGTGAGCGGGGAAGTCGAGTTGCGCAGAATTCAAACACAAGCGGCAGAAGCCAAGCTGCCACACGAGCTGATTCAAGACGCTGGCCTAACCGAGCTTCCCCCCGGTACTTCAACCGTGCTCGCGATAGGTCCGGCGCCAAACGAGCTAATCGACAAACTCACGCGGGACCTCCCACTCGTGTAGGTGAACCGCATGAAGCTGAGTGATGTGGGGGAGCGCGCCCTGATAAAAATCGCACGTGACGTGTGTAAACAGGGGGGTGGGGTCAGGGTCGGTATCGGGGACGACGCAGCTGTGATTGAAGTCGGTGGTAAGTATATAGTCGCGACTACCGATATGCTAGTCGCCGGGAGCCACTTTCCACCGGGCACCACTCCAAAACAAATGGGGAAAAAGGCTGTCGTGGTCAACCTGAGTGATCTGGCAGCAATGGGGGCAGAACCTCTGGGTCTGATATTTTCGGTTGCCCTTCCGAGAAGATTGGATGTAAAATTTGTACGGCAGCTCGTACAGGGGATGGACGAAACAGCGCGTAAATACGGGACGTACGTCGTCGGCGGGGATTTGGACGAGAGCGACGAGATAACGATCGTCGGAGCGGCTTTCGGGACGACCCACAAACGAAAGCTGCTGAAACGTTCAGGTGCTAAAGAAGGAGACCTCGTAACAGTCACTGGGACGTTCGGCGCTGCCTCTGCCGGCCTCAAACTCCTACAGAAAAAGTTGCCGGCCAAAGGATATCAGACGCTTGTGGATACCATTCTCGAACCCTCCGCGCGATTGAAAGAAGGAAATCTCCTCGCGCGAAGTGGTGCGGTGACATCGGCGATCGATGTCACGGACGGGCTAGCGGCAAATCTGTGGCAACTGGCTGAGGAAAGCAGGGTAAAAATCACGGTCGACCGGGGAAAAATCCCAGCGCACCCGCTCGCCAAAAAATTTGCGGTTCAACACGATTTTGATGTGGATGATTTCGTGCTCTTTGGCGGAGAAGACTTCGAATTGCTCTTCACTGTTACACCAAAAGACTGGAGAAAAGTCCAACATGCGCTCGAACGTGTCGGTACAACTCCAACTGTGATTGGACGCGTGAGTGGCGGCAAGGGTGTCTTTATTCGGGATAAAGAAAAAATACGAATGCTGCCAAACCGTGGGTACGAACATTTTAGATGATGAGAACCCGGTTTCCGCAACCCTCATAACTCCACTTTACCTTGTGTTTTCTGGGGTTGAAATTGGATCTCCGCACAATCATCGATGGTCTAAGCTTCCAAGAAAAGAAAACCCTTATCCAGCTGAAAGAACTCGGCGGAAAAACAAATATAGCGAATCTGGCAAAAGAGGCCGAACTCGACCAGGCGACAGTAATGCGCGTAGCCCTTGCCCTCTCGGAACGGGGGCTGACAAAAAGAGTCGACAAAAAAGTTTCAAATGCGGTTCTTCTCCCCGAAGGCCAAGAGTACGCGCGCGAGGGATTACCTGAACGAAGGATGCTGGTCGCGCTGGCCAGCTGCGGTCCCGAAACCATTGAAGAGATAACTTCTCGAGCCGGTCTGAACGAGAAACAAAAAAACATAGCCCTTACGTGGCTGAAGCGTATGGGCTGGGCCGAATTCCAAAAGCGAAATGACAAAACCATTCTAACTCCCACGGAAAAAGGCGGTGCCGCCCTCTCCGAAAAGACTGCCGAGGAAATCTTGATCGAATTGCTCACATCCGGAGGACGCAACGTCGATGAGTTATCGGGAGACCTGAAAGAGGCGCTTCAGACTCTAGTGAATCGTGGGCTTGTGAAAATCGACGAAGAAGTCTGGCGGGAACTGGAACTGACCGACCTGGGAAAGCAGGTGCTGGAACATGGGGTCGAACTGGTCGAGGAAGTCAGCGAACTGACCCACGAGCTGCTCGTGAGCGAGCGCTGGCGCGGGGTGAAATTTAGACGCTACGACGTCGTTGCCCCTGGTGCGCCGATTTATCCGGGAAAGGTCCACCCGCAGCAGCAGGTCATCGACGAGCTCCGGAAGATCTTGCTGGAGATGGGATTCATCGAAATAAGGGGAAGAATTGTTGAGTCCGAGTTTTATAATTTCGATATTCTCTTTCAGGCTCAGGACCACCCCTCCCGCGAGATTCACGACAGCTTATCGTTGTCTAAACCTCGACAAACCAAACTGCCTCAGCTTGAAT
Organism: Hadesarchaea archaeon; assembly: GCA_012962055.1. Lineage (GTDB taxonomy): Archaea > Hadarchaeota > Hadarchaeia > Hadarchaeales > Hadarchaeaceae > B75-G9. The sequence goes on along the minus strand of DTYD01000038.1, from coordinate 635 downwards.
TAGTTAGGCAGGTGGCCGCAGCGCATGAGCACGGAGTTGCTGGATCGACTGGCTGGGGCTACAAATTCAACGTTGATATGAGTCTGAGACCCGTGCTTTGCTCGCAGACGACCGCAGCCACTATCCGCTATCTGGCCTCACACCCCGAGCCGCCCGCCAAGGTCTTCTGCGTTGATCGGACATATCGGCACGAAAAAATAGACCACAAACACCTTGCCGAGTTCTACCAAGCCGAGGGCATTGTGATGGATGTGGGGTTGACACTGTGTGACATGTTGGGATATCTAAGACAAATTATTAGCAAGCTTGGATTCGAGAAAATGAGGTTCAGACCTTCAGTATTTCCGTTCACAGAGCCATCGGTAGAAGCAGATGTGTATCACCCCAAAAGGCATGAGTGGATTGAGATTTTGGGAGCAGGCATCTTCAGACCAGAGGTGGTTCGGCCCCTTGGCATTCGATATCCAGTCTTGGCTTGGGGCATCGGCCTTACAAGATTAATTGCAATCCGATTAGGACTAGAGGATATAAGAGATATTTTCCGCAATGACCTCGCCTGGATTTCTACTTTTGTCTACCCTATTCAGGAGAAATGAGTTGATGAAAAAAGAGTGTTATACATTATTTTCGGTTTT
>DTYD01000037.1 GCA_012962055.1 Hadesarchaea archaeon | reverse complement strand
TTGACGATCTCGCTGTAGGTTGGCTCGGCTAGCTCGAAACGGTTGAACTCACGCCCCAGTTTATCTGGCCAAGGGGAGTGCGCGTCGCTATTCGCCATAAAGGTCACACGTTCAAGTTCCGCTATCCGGTCCGCCATGTAGGTATCAGCGCTGAGGCCCAATTCCAAAAAATCCACCTTCCCGACACATTCCCCGTAGCAGGCCCCGATACTGTCGAACTCCTTGTACATGCTCGTCCATGGGGTGAATGCGTGGCATGGTCCTATCAGACATTCGTGGGTTACTGCGACGTCGACGATTTCCGGTGCGGTAAGCTCGATTCTTGCCCTGCCGTCATCATCTATATCATTTGAGCGCTTTGCGAGCACTTCCCGCACGCTTTCAACGGTGCTGAGGGAGGGTAGGAGAATTAAGTGGTGTACCCTGTTCCTGTCTTCCACCTCTGTTGTGAGAATAAATCTTGTCTTGTAGCGCGGGTGTTCAAAAGTGCCTCCAGCGACTTCGTCCAGCTCACTCCTGACGCTCTCCAACCAACTTGGATGAAAAATATCTCCAGTGCCAACAAAAGTCAAACCTTTCAACTTGGCCTGCTGAGCAATTGTTTCTATTGTCATCCTGGACGAGGTCGCTCCCGAGTGGTAGCTGTGGATGTGGAGATCTGCGTGATAAGAGTTGAACTCTGGCAAGCCCGCACCACCTAAAATTTAAGACCGACATTATAACAATATGACCTTTCACAGTTTTAGAGGAATTATTTCGGTTCTATCCAATGTACCACGACTCTTCTTCTTCCCGCTGTTTCTTTTTTCGTTCTCGGAGTTCAACCTCTCTACGGATTTTGCTGATTATCTCTTTCGTCATTTTTGCCCGTTGTTCCAGGTTGGTCATGTTGAATTTGATCCCAAGTGTGTCGGCCAATACTTCCAGAACCGCCTGTGCGGCGCGGTGATCAACTACTATGCCGTGAGTTTCTCCCAGAAAGCAGACCCCCTGAATCCCACGAAGCTGCCCGAGACCGAGCAACAGCCCGGCCGTCCCAATTATCGGTCCACTGCCTCTCTCAACCGGAATACCTCTCGCTTTTATCCCCCTGAGCAATTTCGAGTCTCCTACACCGATGACTTGAGGTCGTGTTTCTGAATATTTACCCGTTGCATATCCGCCGAGGGTGAAAATCTGTTTAACCCCCATTTTTTCTGCCAGACCCAAGATACATTCGGCGAGTTCGTAGTGGCCTTCCGATGAAACCGGTTGTACGTCGCCGACCAAAATTATGATATCTTTCCCGTCGAGGCGTGCCCAATAAAGTTCATTCCGTAGAGGTCTAAGAGTTCCACAGGCCTCAACCACGACGTGATGGGGGAAATGCGGGGACAATACCTCGGCAAACTTTTTCGCCCGTAGCACTCCGAGCAAATGTTCTGCAGCAAGTTTACCCACATAACCCATCCCTGGCAATCCCCCGATGAGAACAGGTTTATCCAGCTTCGGCTTTTGCAGGAATTTTACCGCAGTTTTTTTCATTGCCATCGCCCCCCGCTTGTTTTTTCAGCATTCTTCTATATTTTCCATACGGATCAAGCGGTGAAAATTTCGGTGGGTGTGGTGAACTAGCTGGCCCTCCGCAATTTGGGCAGGTTTCCCTCAGGGTGTATATGCCACATGGTTTACATTTTTTCAGCTTCATTTTTACTCCCTGTGAAACTCTCCCTTGCCCCCAGATCTTTTCACACATTCTATTGCTATCTCAACTGCCCGCTGCATGCTGCTCTCAGCCGCTTTATATGATTCCCCGGTGACTTCGATGCGATATCTAGGCGAGCCGACGTAGTAAAACTCCACATCGGTGTTATCACCCTTCACGGAGTGACGAGCGTTGATCATAGCAGATCTTATCACCTCGATACCGTCCGGGGCGGGGCAACTCAAATCCACAAAGCCGGTTACCTTGT
>DTYD01000036.1 GCA_012962055.1 Hadesarchaea archaeon | reverse complement strand
TCTCCGGGCCCATTCAGGTGACGTTTCGGCCGGTCTTTCCCTTGGGCCACTTATCTTCAACGGCTTTATCATGGCATTTCCAAACTTTATCTCGGCTTGCCCTTCCCTCGAGCTTTTGAGTCGCTGCAGCTTGCTTCGGAGCTCCCTCCATCTTGCATTTGGGATACTTGGCAAGTGCCTCCCAACCGGTGAGGTACGCGAACCGGAATACACCGCATCCACTAAATCGGTGAGAGAAATGCTTGACTTCGTGAACTCCGCGGGGCTCTCCACGGTCCCCGGGGCTACTCCCTCATCGAGATCCACCTCCGGCGTCGGTCCTTCGAACTTGAGTCTCACGGGCTCGCTGATGAGGTCCCGAGAAACGCTCCCGTACGGACTCAACCCGGGTACGCGCCAGACCAAAATAGGAAGTTCACCGCCACTGGGCAAGATGAGCCTGCCCACGTGCCCGCCGTTCTTATCCCACCTCATCCGGTCCAGGTATAGCTCCTCCCTGGACAGTATTACGGAACGCAACTCCGCCAGTCTCTTTCTCAGGACGCGGGATTCATGATGTTTGGACAGCGATAGGACAAGAGTCACGGCCGAACCGGCGAGCAACGCGATTAAACCAATGGCGTCCCACAGATATGCCAACTCAGTCACCGCATGTCGTCTCTTTTCCAATTATATTCGCTTCCATACCTTAAAACGGATGGACCCCGCTCTCTAGAATCCAAGAACCGGGGCGCTCCTATGGACTCGACCCGCTGTTCTCAGCCCACGCGAACTTCCGCTGCAGAGTTTTGGGGTAAATCCGCTTCCAGTCGTACCCGACCTTCTCGGCCCACCTCACGAACACCCGAGGGTCGATGTACGACTTGAGCGATGTCCCGAGGTTGTAATCGCGAGTTTCCTTCGCCAGCTCTATTTGGAGTTTGACGTTCCTTATTTGCTCCTTTAACCGCTCCATCCGTCTCGCGCGTCTCTCGGTCTTTGGTTTTCTCCGGACCTCCTTCAGCCGCCCCTGGAGCTTTCTCAGCCGCTCCACCTTGTGCTCGAAGGATCTCTCCCAGTTTTTGGGGAGCTTGCGCTTGTGGTGGCATATGACCGCCGCTTGCAGGTTCGCCATCTTCGACACGTGTCGCTTCTCGAACTCCGGAGCTCCCGGCTCGACGTGCTTTTTTGACAGGTGTTCCTCAACTGTCTTCGACGCGTGGTAGGTGCGGAACACCTTGGCCGTGAGCCCTGGCATCACCTGGGAGAGAAAATCGTTCACGTGCTCAGAGCGCACGCCGGAGAATATCTGCTCTCCGGGTCCCTTGATGAACGACCTCAAATTTTCTACAACCTGGGCTGGCAGTTTGATCGTCACGACCCACCTGACCGCGTCCTTTCCGAGAAAGTCGAACTTCACCGTGCCGGTATCATCTATCTTGACATGCGAACCCCTGAGTGTGGTGGCCCCGACCGTGTCGAGTTCGTCCTTTTCCTTCTCGTCACCGACCCTGAGCTTCAACGTGTCTATCAGGTAAGCCACCGTGGCTATCTTCCGCATGAGGGGATCCTCCGAACTCAGGTGTCTCTCGATGTACCGCCTTACCTTTCCGATCACCTTCTTTAAGTCACGCGCGCGGTCGAACTTTTCGATCTCGCGTTCCTGTTTGAACCGCGCTGTGTCTGCAATCCACACGTACTTCATCTCACCGCTGAGCTTGTCCCTCCATTTCGCCACCCACAAGGCCTCTGGATCGAACACCCTTCCTCCCCAGTGCCTGCCCTCCGGGAGCTCGGGAGTGGGGGCGTCGGGAGAAAGGTTCAGTGTCACGTCCTCGTAAGTGGCGCCCTGTTTCCATCTCCCACGGAGCGGGTGCTTGCCTCGCCCCAAAAATACACAGGAGGGCTCGACGGTGTAATTGCCTATCTCGACACGCTCTCCGTTCAGCATGGCGTATCCGTACTTCTCCTTGTTCGCCTCCCGAACCTTCTTCCTGACCTCCGCCAACGCCTTTCGCTCCTCCCGCGACATGCTCTCCCTTTTGGCTTTCTCATGCTCGACCCAGCGCTGAATTTCCGAGAAATCGAAGTCTTCTATTTCGGAACCGGGATCGACTCCTAGAGCTTTCGAGAAATCGCTGACGAAGTTGCGGATGAAGACGGGGTCTTTCACATAATCCGTTTCCAGCTTCTTGACCCATGAAACTGCCATCTCTTCCACTTTGGATGTGAGACATAGCCTCTTTTTTTTGTACAGAATTTTGAAGCCTCTCGGTTCATATTGGGGAATTAAAACTCCATTGTGGACAAGTTGCCTTATTTTAGCCATTGTTAATTCCTCCACCATAGTCGGCCAAGACCGCGAAGTCTGTGGTGGGACTTGATACAAGGATTAATTATATTCATAAATTTCCGGCAGGCTTCTTTCTTTTCTCCGGATCTCCACCCGCCCCCTCCTCCCCTGCCTGTGGGGGAAAAAAGTGGATAATATACTTCTTTGTGCTTGTATATCCTGAAATTGAAACCGAGTTCTTTTAGCAAATCCTTCACGAGGGACTGCAGCTCCAAGTTCTTGTTCCACATCCAAAGATGATAACTTCCGTCTTTGTCGTGCCACATCGGTCCTCCGGATTCATAGAAACCCCGTATAAAGTCGGATTTAAAATTTATCGTGTAACTCTTTAATTCTTCTAATGATAATTTCTTAAACCACTTGTAAAATGTCTTCGATCTTGCATCAACGTGCCAATATTTCTTAAACCTGAAAGAGAGATTCAAACCAACCTGCTTGAGAGCGCTAGCGAAACTATAAGCAAAAAAATAACTAGATGTTTTCAAACGGATAATATATCCTTGATTGGCGGGATTGTACCAAACACTACCATCCCCTTTTAAAACTCCTAAAATATATGCTAGCCTAGGCGGCTGTTGTAAATTTACGTCTTTTTGGCTCCAGGGAGTTAACTTAAGTGCAACGGCTCTATCTCTTCTTTTGACCCCATATTTCCGCATCCAATATTTAACTCCAGAATAACTCCTCTTTTTTTCCTTTGCGATTTGACGCGTACCGAGTTTTCTGCCCCAGTACAACTTTTCTAACTCTTTCATACCTAGCATTGTTTTTCCTCCTGCTTTTCACCCCTCCCACTTTTCCACCATGCAAATAATCTTTTGCCTGCAGTCGTCCATGACAACCCCTCCGAGGTTTTGGGCTGGAGTTGTTTATAAACAGGTGAAATCCACTTTAAACAAATCCTTTGCGACACAGTGGGGCCGCCATCACCCCGTACCTCGGATGCTTGAGACTCTTGAGATAGCCTACGAACCTTTTCCGAGCGCGTGCGTCCGGCCTGAACCTGAACGAGAGATACTTGGTGTCGACCAAGAAAAGACCATCAGCAGGGGACGGTCGCATCGAATGCTTCTCCCGCCCGTCCAGCATCGATTTCAGTTCCTCCACACTAAGCGCTCCCTTCCCGACCGCCAGTAATCCCTCCACCATCCGCCGCACCTGCTGCCAGAGGAACCCCCGGGCGATAAAATCGAACACGAGGATCTTCTTACCCCGAACTCTCACGTGTTCGAGATCTCCCGTAGTGGGCTTACCTGGCTCGCGTTTACAGAAGTGACTGAGGTCGTGCGTGCCCTCGAAGAGCTTCGCGGCCTCTCGGGCGGTCGGGAGGTTGAAGCTATGAGGAGCCTCACACACGTAGCAGTAATGCTTGCTCTGCGCCTGAGTTCGGGGGTTGAAATCTGGTTTGACCTCAACGGCAGCGAGCACCGCGATGTCTTCTGGCAGGACGGAGTTCAGTTCCTGCAGGTTCGGCTCCCATAACACGTCCAGCGCCACTACTTGACCCATCCCGCTCACTCCCCGATCGGTGCGCGCGGCCACTCGGTATGTGACGTCCCTCAAATCGTGATACAGCCCACACTTGCTGAAAATCTCCAACAATTCCGCTTCGACGGTCGGGTGGCCGGGTTGCCGGACGAACCCGAAATAGCGCGCGCCGTCATACGCGACCTGAAATGCGTGCCTCACGGGCCACACCTTTGAAATACGGTTCCCTCCGCGCGATGGCCTCGGCAAACGCTTTGCGTGCTTCATCGAGATCATCGGTTTTTACGAGTGAAAGGACATCTACGAGGTTGTCGTTGCGCATCAGGCACGGCTTAAGGTAACCATCGGCGGTCAGACGCAAACGGGTACAGTGCATGCAGAATTCGGAGTTATGCATCGGCCTCACCACCTCGACCTCGCCGCCCTGTAAGATGTATTTCTTCCGCGCTTGCATCCAGCAACGGGTACGAACAGCGGCGGCTTGAGACCGAAGCCCTCGTTCAATGTCATCCAAATCGCGGTGATAGGTTGAAAAAACTCTTCCGTCTGTGTCGAGCAGCTCGATTATCTGCAGGACGATGCCGCGCTTCGACGTGTACGCTATCATGCTCTCAACTTCGTGATCGTTCAAGCCCGCGAGCAGCACCATGTTCAGCTTAACCGGGCTTAGCCCGGCGTCAAGAGCGGCGTCTATGCCCGCGAACACGTCAGACACAGAACCGTTGCCTGTTATTTTGTGGAAAGTCCTCGGGTCGAGCGTATCTAAGCTGATGTTCACCCGATCCAGTCCGGCTTCGGCGAGTTCATGTGCCACACCTGAAAGCAAGACGCCGTTTGTTGTCATGGAGACCTCACCGATGCCCGCCCCTGCAACTGCCCTCACTACGTCCACGATGTCGTCGCGCAAAAGCGGCTCCCCGCCCGTCAGCTTGATCTTTCTCACCCCAAATTCCCTCGACACCTCAACGACTTTTCCCACCTCATCAGCGGTCATCTCGCGCCGACTTTCCAAGCAACCTTCCCTGTGGCAATAGAAACAATCCAGATTACATTTTTCGGTGACCGATATCCTCAGACCCGTGACTGGTCTACCGAACCTGTCCCTGATCATATCATTTGCTCCCGAAAAGTTTTACTTCGACTATCTCTCCTTCCTCGATCAGCTCGCTCTCAAGCGGCACCTCGATGTAGCCGTCCGCCGTAGAGAGCGATGTCACGGCTCCGGACCCCTTCAGGACCGGTTCAGCAAGTATTCCATTTTTCACCCGCACGGGAACAAGTTCCTTCCTACCACGCGCTGATAGCACCTTTGCGGTCAGCCTAGCACGGATGCTCGATCGCTGCGGGTGCGCCTCTCCAGACAAACTTCGGATGTAATCTGCGACTAGCTGGTCGAAAACCATCAGCGCGGAAACGGGATAGCCAGGGAGCCCGAACACGGGTTTCTTTCCAAGCACCGCTATGAACGTCGGTTTGCCGGGTTTCATGGCAAGGCCGTGCACGATCACACCGGGTTTGCCCATATCATTGACGATTTTTGGGACGATGTCGCCCGCGCCCGCTGAAGACCCGCCCGAGATGAGCAGAACATCGCTTTTTCTCAATCCTTTTCTGGCAAGTTTCTTGATCTCCGATGCGCGGTCACGCGCAATGCCTAGGTAAACCGGTTCCGCGCCGCAAGAAGTGACCGCACCGCTGAGCGCCGGGCCGTTGATGTCGTAGATCTCACCCGGATTCAACTTCCTGCCTGGATTGACCAACTCCGCCCCGCTCGAGATGATCGCGACTCTTGGCTTGGAAAAGACACGGACACGCCCGACCCCGATCGCTGCCAAGACACCCAACTTTATATGCGTGAGCAACTCTCCCGCGCGCAACACCTGCTGTCCCTTCCCAATGTCGAAACCGCGCTCAGCGACGTTT
>DTYD01000035.1 GCA_012962055.1 Hadesarchaea archaeon | reverse complement strand
GCCTATGTTGAAGGCTCCATTCCTGTCCGCATTTTCTTTCAACCCACATCGGGGGGACTCGGACAATCCGTGACGTTTGCCGCTCCGCATGTCGATCTCCCCGCACCTCCAACACCGCTGTGAGGTGTAGGCCCCGCTGACCTCGACCACCCGGATGCCTCGCCAGTTCGCCTTGTATTTTATGTAACGTCTTTCACCATTCTTTGATCAAATTCTACGCCCCCACCTAGCTTTCTTTTTTCCCGCTTCCGGGCCGAAAACACCTCGACCGGTTTTGGGGTCCGCCCCAACCCCCATGCTAGCGCATGGGGTCTTCCCGCAGGAAGTTAGATAACCTTTACCATGTGCGTTTGGAGATATCCGACCACAACGGGGATGTACCCGCGAAGCTCATCATCTAATTCAGCATCGCCCGTGTCGACCTTCAAAGTTGATGTCAGCGAGAGTTTGCGGGGTGTAGCGAGGACTAGAATATTTTTCTTTCCCACCCTCCTAACAACACGTGGACTTATCTGTTGGTTACCTCTCCCGAAAATGAAACCCTGCTTACCTATCGGACTCACTATTATCGTGGCGGGTCTATTTTCGATTACTTCCAGAATTTGTCGTTCGCTGACATCGCGCGCAATAAGTTTAAAATCGTATACCAGATTCACGCCAAGCAACGTCGAATCGTATATCCCAAGCTCCTCCGCTACCGCACGTGTGGTTGTACCTGGTCCCAAAATGTACACCCGGTCACGCTCCATCAGCTCGATAGTCCATCGCGCAATCGCTTTTTGATCCGCCAGCTCGAATCCAACACTTCCCTCCTTTGTGGCCTGCATCATCACGGGCTCGTACGGCACTCTGGCATAACCTTTCAACTCTGCTACCAACCTGTTTTCCCGGAATGCGTCCTCGTCTATGTCCATTACCTCTGCTTCCTGCACTGGCAGCCCTTCACTCAAAAAACGTGCTGCGACCTGACCTGCCGACTCGGGGGTATTTGCGAACGTCGCTGAATAAACTTTCACTCCCGCAGGCGCACCAAGAATTGGTACATCTGCTCTGACCACATCGTAAATATCTTTGGCGGTCCCGTCGCCCCCAACGAAAAGTATCAGGTCCACCTCAAGTTTCCTCATTTTATTCGCTGCTTCTTTCGTGTCCGCTGCAGTAGTTTTTCCAGATATTATGGAACTAATCACGACTGGCTCGAATCCGCATTCCCTTGCTTCCTGTTCCCCCATTTCATGAGAACACGTTATAAGTTGAATTGAATTTCTAACAGACCCGAGATTTTTTAACATTGCTATCGCTCGCGCCGGAGCTGCCGGCTTGGCGCCTAATTTTATTGCTTTTCTGAAGATCTCATCTCCGTTTGTGCCCTTCAACCCCACGCGGCCGCCCATGCCCGCTATGGGATTTACGATGAGGCCCAGTTTCTTCATCGCCTCGCCCGATTTTCGTACATCCGCCAGCTCAGTATGGGTGAACGAGACGCCTTGGTCTCATCGAGCCTCCCGATCGCTGTGGCGGACGGAGCACTCCAAAGCTTCTCGGGAACTGACCTCGCATCTTCGGATATTTCCTTCATCGCGGCTATAAACCTATCAAGTTCTTCCTTTGGCTCCGTCTCAGTGGGCTCGACCATAAGTGCTTCAGGAACAATTGGTGGAAAGTAATAAGTGGGTGCATGTATTCCGTAATCAAGTAGCCGTTTTGCCACATCGCGCGCGGTTACTCCGGTCTCGCGCTTTAGCGGCTCTGCGCTGAACACAACTTCATGTTTGCACGGTCCGTCGAACTTGACCTCAAAACCCGGGACCTCCCTAACCTTTCTCATCACGTAATTCGCATTCAAAACAGCCGCCTCGGTGGCCTCCCCCAGACCTTCCGCGCCCATTATTAGGATATATGTGTACGCTTTGACCAACACGCCGAAACTTCCGTAAAAGGATCTTATCTTTCCGATCGACTCCGGGCGGTCGTAATCCAGATAGTAACTGTTTCTCCTCCCATCATACTCCACCGTGGGGACCGGCAAAAACCTCTCCAGTTTTTGAACTACGCCGACCGGTCCGGCACCGGGGCCGCCACCCCCGTGAGGGGTGGAGAACGTCTTGTGTAGGTTGAAGTGAACTATATCAAAACCCATATCACCTGGCCTGACTTTGCCGAGTATCCCGTTCATGTTCGCGCCATCGTAATAGAGAAGCCCCCCAGCCTCGTGAACTGTTTTCGCTATTTCTGATATCTCATCCTCGAATAGACCTAAAGTGTTCGGATTTGTCAGCGCCAGGGCCGCGGTTCGTCCTGAAACGGCCGATCTAAGCGCTTCAAGGTCCACCCTTCCGCGATCGTTTGACGGGACCACGACCACCCTGAACCCAGCCATGGCGGCGCTCGCGAAGTTCGTGCCGTGGGCCGAGTCCGGAACCACGACCTCAAAGCGATTCTCCCCCTTGGAACTGTGATACGCGCGGACGAGCAGCATGCCGAGCAGTTCTCCGTGGGCCCCGGCGGAGGGGTGCAAACACGTTTTGGAAACTCCTCCTATCTCCGAAAGACAACGCTCCAAACGGTACATCAGCTCCAAAGCGCCCTGGACCGTGCTCTCATCCTGATCAGGGTGGAGAAAGACCGCCTCGTCCAGGGCCGCGAGCTCCTCGCATATCTTCGGATTGTATTTCATTGTGCACGACCCAATCGGGTAGAAAACCATGTCCACGCCGTAGTTCATCTGTGAAAGCCTGGTATAGTGCCTGACAACTTCGGGCTCCGATAGTTCTGGCAACCTCAAAGAACCCCGAAGGAGTTTTTCTGGAATTTTTATGCGGGCGATAAGTTTTTTGGGAAACCCCGCTCCTCTGCGGCCGGGCCTGCTCAGTTCGAATATTGACGGTTCCAAGCAACCCCCGCGTGCCCATCGCGCTTGGCAAAAACTCATTTGCTTCCCTCCAACGCCCGTGAGGCCGCCTCCACTAGCTCATCTATACTTTCTTTCGTGTGCAACTCAGTCGTGCAAATGAGGGCGGCCTCATCCAGCTCCGGAAATTCTTTTTTTATCGGCTTTCCTCCGTGAACGCCCTGTTCAAGAAGCTTTTTGTTGAATTTTTCTACCGTGACGCCGGGCTTGGTACATCTCAAAGTAAACTCATTAAAGTGCGGTGAGTCGAAAATTGGTACCTCCAGACCATCCACGGTCCATAACCGTTTCATCGCGTATTCGGCGTTTGCCGCACACGTCTCTGCCAGTTTCCGGAAACCGGTCGGGCCGAGGGAAGCCATGTAAATCGCGGCGGCTATCGCGCAAAGCGCTTCGTTCGAGCAGATGTTGGACGTGGCCCGTTCCCGGCGGATGTGCTGCTCACGCGTCTGTAGGACCATCGCGTAACCACGCGTAGTTCCGTCTACGGTCTCGGTCATCCCTATGAGTCTGCCGGGAAGTTGTCGAATCAACTTATCTTCACTGCGGCATGCGAATATCCCCAGCGCGGGCCCGCCGAAACTGACTGGATTGCCCAACGGCTGTCCTTCCCCCACCACGATGTCGGCTCCGTAATCCCCCGGCGCTTTGAGGATGCCTAGTGAAACCGGGTTGACGCCAACCACAAATTTGGCCCCGACGCGATGTGCGACATCCGCTATCTCATCCACCTGGGTCTCCAAGAAACCCAAGTAACTCGGATTCTCTATGTAAACCCCGGCCGTGTCCTTGTCAAGTTCCGCGCGGAGCTGGCTCAGGTCCAGCTGTCCGGTGCGATCATCGTACCCGACTTTGACTACCCGCACGGCCGGCCCTCGCGCATAATTCTGCAACACGAAAAGGCGTTCCTGCGAGATTGTCTCCGGGACCACGAACTTTCGCCTTTCGGTGATACGGGCACACATGAGAGCTGCCTCCCCCAGCGCCGTCGCCCAGTCGTACATAGATGCGTTCGCTACCTCAAGTCCAACCAGTTCGCATATCATGCTCTGAAATTCGAACAACGCCTGCAGCACCCCCTGACTGACCTCCGCTTGGTAAGGGGTGTATGAGGTCAGAAACTCGGCACGTTGAATTATCGATCGAACATGAGATGGGACATGATGGGGCCAGGTGCCGCCTCCGAGGAAAGTCGGCATCTTGGTAAATGGTTTGTTTTTGGAAAGCATGGACTTGATCTGCCGCCTGACCTCGAGTTCTGACATCGGAGCCGGCAATTTGAGTTTGTGTTTAAGCCGGACATCTGACGGGATATCTGCAAAGAGTTCGTCGATGCTCGCGATATCAATTTCGCGTAGCATCTGACCTCGAATTTCCTGTACGTTTGGAATGTAGTGGTGAGTCATCTAAATCAGTTTACTTGAGCTTTTTCAAATATCCAGCATAGTTTTTAGAATCCATCAGTTGTTTTAGCTCGGTCTCCAAATCATCGGGTTCAATCACACATATCCAGCCTTTCTCGTAGGGGCTGGTGTTGATCAGTTCAGGGCGTTCTCTAAGCGCTACGTTGACCTCTTTGACCGTGCCGCTCAACGGGCTGTACACCGCAGAGACCGCCTTGACCGATTCCACCGTCCCGATTTCCATCTCCCTGTCCCTTGGTTCAGAGATCTGTTTCACGTGTGCTCCCAACTCTGGCAGCTCTACATAGACGACATCACCCAACTTTCTTTGGGCGTGATCCGTCACGCCGATGCGTGCTAATTTGCCCTCGACCTTC
>DTYD01000034.1 GCA_012962055.1 Hadesarchaea archaeon | reverse complement strand
GTACAGTTTTTCTTCCCGCATTCCCATCATAGTATTGTTTGGTATAATGTATTGTTTTAGGTAGCAGCTACATCACTCCCTCAGCTTTCGGTAGCGCTCTGTCCATTTGACGTGGTGGGGCTTCCGTCCGAGCTTCGCGTTCCGCTCGCACTTCGAAGAGCAGTAGAACAGTACCGTGCCATCCCGCTTGACCATCATCAGACCGGTGCCGGGCTTGACCCGCCCGCCGCAGAAGGAGCACTTTCGGGCGACAGGCATTTACGGCACCCTTATCTCTCTCGCTTCCCGCTCGGTCTCCCGGAGCATGAGGATATCACCGACCCGTACCGGCCCCTTCACGTTACGGGTTATGATACGTCCTTTATCCCGACCTTCCAGCACCCTGCACTTGACTTGCATGATTTCTCCTGTTACCCCGGTCCGAGCCCTTATCTCAATAATCTCCGCCGGATAGCCAAAGTCCTCAACCGGCATTCAACTCACTTTTTGAGTTCTTTGACGCGTTCGGCTATCTCTCTGACCGTGTCGGCGGCCTCTCCTGCCTCGGCGATGACCACCGCGGCACATCCCACATCTATCCCGGCGGCGGCGCCCAACTCACGTTTGCTCGGAACATAGGTGTAAGAAACACCTTTTTCCTCCGAAAGCGGCGGTAGGTGAGCGACGATCTCCGGTGGCTCGACATCTTCCGCAATCACGACCAGAGCTGCTTGCTTCCGCTCGATGGCCTTGGTCGCCTCGTTTGTCCCTTTTCTGAGCTTACCGCTGTCCCGTGCCTTCTCTACAGCCTCATATGCCTTGTCCGCCAGGTCTTTAGGGATTTCAAACCGCACATAAATTGGTTTTGCCACTCCAAACACCTCCTTCAGGTTTCAACCTCATCATTCACCGGTTATGACGTTTATAAGGTTGGCTAAGGTAGATAAAAAGTCTGTCGTTACCGGTGGCCATACACAGCCACCAATTTGGGTCTCACAGCGTCTATCCTCGAAAATCCGTACCTCTCAAACTGCACTATCGTTCCGATCTGAAGTCCCGCCACAGCTGGCTCTGCTAGACCGTGTTCGAGGGTATTATCTGGTTTTATCACTTCAAGCTCAACCGCACCGCCAGAAACCCAGTGGAGCTTGGGGCCATCTGCGACCTCCAAACTGTGAAAATCGGCTTCAAGAGATCTACCCTTTTTGGTCAACTTCACGTTCATCAGGTCCTTCAACCTGAACACTTGTCCCTCCCCCAATGCGGCAGCGTCCTCGCCAGACAGATGAAACACCAATGTGCTCCCTCTTCGATCTAGGGGCAGGATGCGCTCACTGCTCTCGGGTCTGTTCGGGTGAAGACGAAGACGTGCTTCTTTGAGTTCTGGAGCATTGTGTACGAACAGCTCAACGGGATTGGCCACGAAGAAGTACCTACTCGCTATTTGATCCACAAATTTTCGGTTGTACGCGCAAAGGGTTTCCCAACTAAGCGAAGAGTCAACAAGGGTCAGACCTATGTCCAACATAAGTTGCCTTATCGCTTCCGAAACGAATCCACGCCTGCGAAGTGCTGCGATCGTGCCCAACCTCACATCGTCGTAACCCGAGAGTTCCCCGCCTCGTACGGCGCGCACGGTCTGAGTTTTGCTCAGCGCAACCCCGAGCATTGCCAGACGTCCGTGCTGAACCGCAGTTGGATATGACCACCCCAGGTGCTTATAAAGAGTGCGCTGGCGCTGTTCGTTGACCTCGTGCTCCTTCCCCCTTATCACGTGGGTTACTCCCATTTCATGGTCGTCGATCGCTGCGGAAAAATTGTAAAGAGGCCAAACCGAGTAACGTTCACCAACTCGAGGATGGGGTTTCGCAACCGAGCGCAGAGCTGACCAATCTCGTACTGCCGGGTTAGGATGTTTCATGTCAGTCTTGATGCGGACGACGGCCTCACCTTTCACAAAATCTCCGGACAACATGCGCTCCCAGCGGCCTAGGTGCTCTTCCCCTGGGAGATCGCGACACGGGCATGCTTCCCCACGATCTCGAAGTTCACGGAATCGTCCGACCTCACAAGTGCATATGTACGCCTTACCCTCTCTGATAAGTCGCTCTGCATAACCGTAATACAACTCAATACGATCCGACTGTGCATACTCTTCGTCCCAGCTGAGACCGATCCACCGCAGGTCACGTTTGATCAACTCGTACATCTCGAGCAACGTGTTCTCAGGGTTGGTATCTTCAAAACGGAGGATGAACTTACCTTTGTAACGTCTGGCGTACTCATGACTCAGAAGCGCTGTCCTGACATGTCCTAAATGCAAGGGACCATTGGGGTTGGGGGCAAAACGGGTGACGACCATTGGATATTTATCGAGATCCGGTAATTCAGAAAGACCGCGTCGCTCTCTTGGTTTGTGTCTTTCCACCGGTCCAATTTTCCGTAACTGGTAGAGTTGCTCTTCACGAGACCAAGCGTTGACCTCGGCCACCTCCTGCCTCACTATTTCTGAAAGTTCACCTATTTTGCACCTCCATCCCGGCAGCTCCGCCACGAGTTTCCTCACAACGGCTTTGAGGTTCGCCTTCCCCCTGTGCTCAAGCGCATTAACCAGGGTCCACTTTAACGCTTCTCTGCGGATATCTTCCAACCGTCCACCTCCAATAACATCTCTCAACTCGGCCGCATAAAACTAAGTCTCCGGCACGAAAAGAACGTATTTCAAAACTCTCGTTCGATTGCAAAGTCCGCCAATGCCAAAAGCATCTCTCTTGCATTTGATCTTGACAGGACCGCCAACTGTGATTTTGCATTTGCCACCAATTTTTTTGCCTTTTCTGCCACGTAGTCTATCGCGCCGGACTTTTTCAATGCCTTTATCGCGATTTCGATTTCCTGTTTTGATGCATTTCGTTTTCCCAGAACACGAAGGATGACAACTTTATCTCTTTCCGATGCCGTTGAAAGAGCTCTGATCACGACTAGGGTCCGTTTACCTTCTCGAATATCACTCCCGATTGGTTTACCAAACTTTTTTCTGTTACCCGTGACGCCAAGCATGTCATCCTGTATTTGAAACGCGATACCTATCAAACGACCATAGATGGCGAGCGCTTCGACCTGCTTATGGCTCCCTCGACCGAGCAGGGCACCAACTTTGGTCGATGCCTCCGTCAGTGCTCCGGTCTTTCCAGCCACCATATCCAGGTACTCACCTTCGCCCACGCTCTTGAGATTTTCAAACATCATGTCCAGTGCTTGCCCCCTGCATATCTCAAAACTCGCCTTACTTATCGTGTCAAACAATTCCACTGTGCGATCACTTTCCAGTTTGAGCCTACGTGCATTCGCCGCGACCGCCTCAAAAACCTTAGCGAAAAGAGCATCGCCCGCTATAATTGCTACGGGTTCTCCCCATAACTCATGAACAGTTCTCACATTTCTTCTAAACTTGTCCCGGTCCATTATGTCGTCGTGGATGAGGGTAAAATTGTGCAGTAGCTCGAGAGCGGCTGCTGTCTCTATAGCGTCATCCGATTTCCCACCGACGGCCTCGCACGCAGTAAGTACTAAACATGGGCGAAATCTTTTTCCACCTGCCTCAATCAAATGCCGCGTTGCTTTTGCTAAAATTTCTGGCTTGAACTTTGGAGGGATCCAGCTATCTATCTCCCGTTCCACCAAACGCGCTCGCTCCTCCAGATATCTCAATACGTGCATATCACTCACCCAGTCTCAGAGAAATGCCGTTTCGGAGATGGTGCATATTCTCGCTGGGGTAACCCAACCCCCTCCCAATTTCCATCATCGATCTTAGCTTGTCAGGGGTGCCATGACAGGGAATGAGGTGTTCTGGCCACACCAATTCAATGAACTCGGACGTATCTGCCCTTCCAGCATGGCCAGACGCATGAACATCCCTGTGAATGCGGGCCCCTTGGGCGCGGAGTCTGGTCTCCAAAAGTTGACGATTGGACTCATTTATCGGGTTGGGGATGACGCTGGCGGAGAAAATCACCTCATCCCGATTGTTGATCTTTAACGGAAATTGACCGTTGGCTATACGGGAGAGGACGGAGTTCGGTTCGCCCTGGTGCCCGGTGCATATCAACACGAAATCTTCCTTTGAACGCTGCACCTCTCGAAGTAGGTTATGCATTGCGTTGGGTCGTCCGTGGATGCGTAACTCCGGCGGAAAATCTACCAACTCAAGGTTAAGCGCCGCTGTGCAGTAATTTCGCAACGATCGTCCTACCAACACGGGGGTACGTCCGATCTCAAACGACAAATCTACTATCGACTTCAGCCTGGCGATGTGGGACGAAAATGTAGTCGCGAGGACTAACCCTCCGCTTGAACTTGATTCTTTCATGACTTCATCCAACCTCTCTTTGACATGGGCCTCGGAAGGTGTCGGGCCCGGATCATCTACTCTTACTGTTCCGACCATGGCCGCAAGCAAGCCTTCTCCGGAGAGTTTTTTTAGTCTTTCACGATCAGTTTTGTATCCGAGCAGTGGTTCCTCATCAAGCTTGAAGTCGCTGGCACATAAAACGGACGCACCGCCGTTGTTAATCAGGGGGAGGGCTGTATGTAAAATACTGTGCGTGGCGGAAATGAACTCGATCTCGATGTCCTCCACTTTAACTGTTTCTCCGGGCGTCACGGTTCTAAATTCGTTTTTGATCTTGAAATGACGCTCATCCCACAAGAGTCTTTTCGTGAGCTCCATGGTGAAAGGTGTACCGTAAATCGGAGCATCGTACGCGTGAGCCAGCTTGGCCACAGCGCCTATGTGATCCAAATGACCATGGGTGAGCACGATCGCCTTTACCTTTCGCCCGTGGATGATCGTATCATCAGGGATGCCGTTGATGTTTATGAGTTCTTCGCGCCCCATGCTTCCTATATCTGCGTCCTCGAACGCCATTATGCTGTCGAGTCTTATTCCCATGTCCACCAGAATGTATTTCCCGTCAAACCCCAGTGCCGTCATATTTTTGCCCACTTCGCCTAGGCCGCCAATGGGAAGTATCTCTACCGTCATGAGCACTATGTTCTCCTAAACCCGTCAGGATCCAGACCGCGGGCAACCAACCACTCGTGAGTTCTGCCGGTGATTACCAATGGTGCCCTCTGGAGCTCTTTAACGGTCTTACATCCGGTCAAAAACATTGCTGCTTTCAGCTCGACGATGAAATCCGTAAGAAACTCGGTCACCCCCTTTCTACCCTGTGATGTAGCCCTAAGGACGGGGAGTGCCACGCTGATGAGACTTGCTCCGAGTGCCAACGCTTTTGCAGCATCCAAACCTGAGCGAACCCCACCACCGGATATGACCGGCACTTTTACTGCTGATGCTACCTCTGCTGTGGAAACGACTGTTGGGATGCCCCAGTCCCAGAATGTGATGCCCAAACGGGATTGTTTTTTTGCCCTTAACGTTTCGACTCCTGCCCAAGAAGTGCCGCCGGCCCCGCCGACATCTATTGCAGCCGCTCCAGCTTTAACAAGTTTTCGTGCAACCTTCGCACTCACCCCACAACCAGTTTCTTTGGCTATCACCGGTACATTTAGCTCTCCACAAACTCTGGCAAATTTGGTCAGCCCCCCACGATATTTTGGCTCTCCCTCATGCTGAACAAGTTCCTGTAAGGCGTTCATGTGAATTGAGAGAGCATCCGCACTCAGCATCTCGATAGCTTTGCGCGCCTCGGCTATTCCATAACCTTGGGTGAGCTGAGGTATGCCCAAGTTGCCGACAAGAAAAACATCTGGGGCGACGCTTCGGACCCTGTAGGTTCGCGCCAACTTGGGGTCCTCGATCGCTGCCCGCTGGCTGCCGACGCTGAACGCTAGACCAAGTTTCTGCGCCGCGGAAGCCAGAGTTAAATTGAGTTTCATTCCACACTGGTTACCGCCAGTCATCGCAGAAACCATGATAGGTGCCTCAAGTTTAGCTCCCAGAAAGGAGGTCCGCAGGTCGACTTCTTGGAGATCCAGCTCAGGAAGCGCCATATGGACTAGGTCCACATCTTCAAACCCCGTGGTCTTGAACATTGCCTCAACGTCCTCTTTCAGACATATATTCAAATGATCGAGTTTCCTGCCCACGGTTTTCATGCCCATTTTACTACCCCTCAACCACAGTACCGAGCCCTCGCTCACCTTGAACTGCCCTTTTTAAAACTCCCGGCTTCGTTGCATTCACGATCTCTGCCTCAACGCCTCGCTCAGCAAGTGCTAGCAACTCCCTGACCTTATTTCCCATCCTGCCAGTGACATCTTTTCCTTTCCCTGCGCCGAGTGATGCAACGAATTTTTCACCTGCGGGAGTTATCCTTCGCACGAGTTTGGCGCTTTTGAACTTTTTCGGGTCCGCTGTGCAGACACCGTTTACATCTACACCTAAAACGACGCGAGAAGATTTTAGCTCCCGCGCGAGGTATGCCACAATTTGATCCCCGGAGAGGATGCTCATCCCCTTGCTTAGATCCGGCACCGCATCCCCGTACAGAACTGGGACGAGCCCGAGTTCGAGTAGTTTTTGGATGGGAGCAAGCTCCATGGACTGAATTTGCCCCCCGCTGACTACCGCACATGCCGAGGGCTGTACCGCAATCGCCGGGAGACCTGCTTTTTGGAGGGCTTCGATTACATTGGCATTTAATCGCTCCATTGCCCGGTGAGTGAGCGACAAGCCCATCCGTTGGTTCTTATTTTTGTATCCCTCCGCGATTCCGTACTTTGATGCTACTGGGTGTCCGAACGAGCCACCTCCATGTACGATCACCAACGGCACCTTCGCCGCCGCTAGCTCACGCGCAAGCCGCTTGAGGATCGCCCGCTTAACCACAAAGGGCCTACGCTTGTCGGTGATGACGCTCCCGCCCAGTTTCACAACCAACGGACGCATTTCGGTCACCTTAACACCACAATTGAACCGTAACCAACAACTTGTGGCATGGGGGCCGCAGTATCCCCGCTAGTCGCGTATTTCAGTAACTCTGCCTTTTTTGCCCCTAGTTTTTTCGCGGCTTGCAACATCGCAGAAACTGGCCCGTAACCGCACATGGTGATCGCCTCATCCTCAACGGTGCGAATCAACCCTTTTGGATCAAGCGCCAGAATTTTATCTATTGCCTTGCGGTCCTTCGTGGTGGCTGAACGTTGGGATTCATAATGGGTAAAATCAGTTGACGCGATGATCGCTATATCCTTTCCTGCCGAGGCCTTGCCAACCGCGTCCCCGACTTCCTTACTCGTTTTCGCATCCTGCAGCATCATGCATATCGGCACGATTTTGAATTCATCACCAAAGAGATGCTGGAGAAACGGGAGCTGGACTTCGAGGGAGTGCTCATGCGCGTGCGCAGTCTCATCTACATCGATGATATCCAAAGACCGCTTCATCGCCTCGCTCAACCCCTCATCTACCTGGACAGCTCCGAGCGGGGTGGCCCACTTCCCAGATGTGATTATGGAAACACCTGAGCCAGCGCCCGAGTGGTTGGGCCCGATGATCACGATCGAGCCAGGTTTGCCATCCTGCGCCATGCAAGCGAACCCATGCGCAGCAACCGGTCCCGAAAATGGATAGCCAGCATGCGGTGAAATTAGTCCTATTAATCGTCTTGGCCCGGCCTGTACTTTTGGCAGCTTTCTGGGGCCATGGGAATGCATGTAACACCACTCAATTTGTTTTAGAAGTTCATGTTTGCTGCCTGCATAGAACTGGCCGGCTACGGCTGGAAGTCTCATAGGTTTATCCCTAAAAATGATTAGGGTCCAAGTTAAAAGGTCTTAATGTACCATCTATGGTCCAAAATTATGGTGAACCCGTACTTCATCAGTTAACTTAAATTAGGTGCATGATTTAATTGGCTATTCAGCGCATGTCACGGGGAAACATATCAGTTGTCTTCTTGTGACCTCCCCCCCTCAGCTTTCGCAGGGGACTTCCGTTTCGATGCACCGGGCCCGTCACCGGGGCGCGGGTCCGCCCAATGCCACCAAAAGCTCGCGAGGTTGCGCATTCTCAACGCCAGCACCTTTCACCCAGCTTTCTCCACGGGGGCCCGCCGGAGGTGCGGACGCCTCACGTGCGCTCAAGGGCTCGGCCACCGCTAACCGGCCGGTTCCAGTCTAGGCCCTGCCCCGGACGTGTGGCCCGGGGCTCGTCTGGCTTTCGCCACC
>DTYD01000033.1 GCA_012962055.1 Hadesarchaea archaeon | reverse complement strand
TTTTAATTAGGAGTATATTAAAAATATCAATTGTGAAAAAGTGAACGTGAGACAAATTTCTACCGGTGTTTGTGCGTTTTTGCTGGTGTTAGGGGTTTCCCAAACTACGGCATCACAGGCAGAAGTTCCTACATGGAACGTCGGCGACACGTGGAGCATGGGTGTAGATGACATCGACTTGACTCCAGTATTTACAACATTGATGGAAAACATTCAAGGCATTGACTACACTATAACAGGAAACCTGGGCTACTATATAGTCTATGAGATTGTAGCGGAGGATATCCAGCAATATACTATGTCTGTCCTTGAGGGAGCTGAGATGACAATGACAATGAGTTTAAGTGGTAGCTATGGTGGGCAGCAGATGTTCGCTTCAGGAAATGCCACGATGGTCGTGAAAATGGATGGAACTATATACTACACAAAGGACGCTCTAGCAATCACACAAGTTGATGTAACTATAAATATGGATGTTGAGTTCTCCGGTACTGGTGGTGATTTAAGTGGGTTGGGTGCACAAACCGTTAGCGGGTCACTTAAACTCTCAGGCAATTTCAGCGCCACTTTCAACCCGCCTTTAGATATCTTCGATTTCCCGATTTCCATCGGTGATAACTGGACGATAAACTCTACAGCCACCATAACCGGTAGTTTGTCTGGAACTTTGAGCATGTCGGGACTTGGAGAGCAGTCTCTGAGCACTCCTCTCGATACTACACTACCGATATCGATTTTAGCAACCTGTCCAAATACACAAAACATCACGTTACCAGACGGCTCGGTGAGCACAGCATACAAGATAGTTCTGTCCGGCACAGGCATAGGTGGGGCCAATCCACTCATACCAGCGAGCGTGATATACTATTCTCCCGAGCAACGTTTCATAGTGGCCCAAGAGCTTTCCTTCAAAGATGCGATGAACGCGATGACGGCTGGAAATCAGGAAACTTATTCAACTTACACGTTGGGAGTTGCGAGTGTGGAAAACGATCAAACATTGTTTACAATGAACCCAATGACAAAAGATGAAGTCACGAGTGCTATGGTGGGGCTTGGGGCCGAAGGAATAGACTTACTCCTACTTGGAGCCATCATGGCAGTGATTGCGACCGTGATAATAATAGCCATAATAACAGTAGTGTTGGTAAAACGGAGATAACACCCCTGAAGTAAAACCTTTATCCAGCAATTTTCTGTAATAGCGTGCAAGCCTTATTGGGAATCACTAATAATAAAATTTGGATAGTTATGACATTCAACCCGTGGGAGGAATTCAAGCGTGATGTGTGCAGGGTGCTTGAGAAAGCACTATTAAAACTCGGCTGGGACCCCCCAAAGCCACTTGAAGATGCTTTAGAAGTACCCCCTGACTCAAAGTTAGGAGATATAGCATCGACTATATGTTTCGATCTTGCTAAATCGCTCCACAAATCCCCTACGTGGCTTATGGCGGAACTCTCCAAGGTGATTAAACCAATAGGGTTGGTCGCAAAAATTGAGGTTTCTGGCAATTACCTAAATTTCTTTGTGGCCATGTCGAAGTTGACCGAGTTTACTTTTTCCGCGATTGAAAAAGCTGACAAGAATTATGGACATTTCAAAGTTGGTAAGGGAAAGGTTGTGATAGAACACACGAGCGTCAACCCGACTAAACCCCTACACATAGGGCATGGACGAAATGCCGTAATTGGTGATACTATTGCACGAATTTTAGATGCTTTTGGGTATCAGGTGGAGGTCCAGAACTACATAGACGACATGGGGAGGCAGGTGGCAGAAACCTTGCTCGCGGACAGGCACATAAAACGCAGGCCAAAGGCAAAATTCGATCATGTGTTGGGACTCATCTACGCTGAGATGCATCGTCGCCTCGGGCAGGATCCCAAGCTCGATGCCCAGGTTCGGGAAATCTTGGCGGAACTTGAGCGTGGAAGGGGAAAATGGCCCACCATGGCGAGACGCTTGGCGGAGCGATGCGTGAAAGCCAACCTAGAAACCACCGATCGTTTGGGGATAAGTTATGATCTGTTGGTGTGGGAAAGCGACATCGCGCGCTCCGGGATTTTGGACGAAACGCTTAAACAACTTATGGCCACTAACCGAGTAATAGACGGAACTGGTGAACGGGCAGGGGCCATGGTTCTTAATCTCTCTGATTTTGGGATTGAAGACAAAGTCCTCGTCCGATCAGACGGGACAGCTGTTTACACCGCTCGCGACATTGCATACCAGCTCTGGAAGTTTGGAAAAACGAAAACCGGATTAAAGTTCAAGTTGCACTCAAAGCGTCCAGGTAACGCTACGACGTACACCACGACCCAGCGGGGAAAATCGGTCGCTAAGTTCGGGCATGCGGATAGAGTGATAAATGTCGTGGGGGCCGAGCAGATGTTTACACAGCGTGTCGTTTTCACAGCGCTCAAAATCCTTGGACTTGAACGAGAATCCCGGAATTCTTACCACTTGGCGTATGAGCACGTATGGCTACCTAGCGGCAGGTTCTCCGGGCGAAAGGGTACCTGGGTTGGGTTCTCGGTTGACGATGTGATAGAGGAGGCTGTGGCCCGGGCCTACACGATCGTGGGCGAACACGATCCGAAAGCTAACGAACGGTTCAAGCGTAAAGTTGCCGAATTTGTAGGTATCGGGGCGGTTAAATACTCGTTGCTCTGCACTTCGCCCGAGAAACGCATCACGTTCAGGTGGGAAGATGCCCTCAACTTCGACCGGAACAGCGGCCCGGCAGTACAGTACTCCCACGCGCGGGCGTGTAGTATCCTGCGAAAGGCAAAACATCGGGGTAAAAAGCACTCAGGTGATATCTTAAATCTACAACAAGAACAACGTTTGATAAAACTTCTTGCAAAGTTTCCTGAAGTGATATGCGAAGCTGGTGGAAAGCTACAACCACACTTGCTTGCCTTTTATGCTGCCGAGTTGGCTCTGGCGTTCAACACATTCTACGAGGTGGCCCCGGTGATCGAAGCGGAGACGGCTGAACTCCGCGCTGCCCGCCTGCGTCTTGTGAATTGCGTCCGGATAGTGTTGCGGAATGCTCTCACTCTAATGGGGATAGAGGCACCAGAGCGCATGTGATACTATTTCTGAAAACCTTCCTTGAATGTCCCTTTTTCCAGACGTTTGTACCACTCCCTATCCATCGGTTCTTGTACATGGAGTTCCTTTCTCATGGCTTCGAGCAGGCGGGGCCCCTGTTTAACCAGCTCGGAGGCCGAGAGCACTTTATGTTTGTGCTTTTTAGCTTCGGTGTAAACGGGCTGCAAGTATTCCGCGTAGTCAAGCGATCTTAACAGATGGTGGTCAATTACGGTAACTGCTACTTTCTTAACCAGTTTTGCCATGTTGCCTAGGGCTTTTGTGAGGCCCCCTTCGTCAATCTTAAAATTCTTGAGGTATAGTGGAGGACCGCCAACTACCACCATGTCTGGATGCTGGTCCAGTATGAAACGCAATGCATCCTCGTCGATGGGTCCCTGGACATCCGATGCGTGTACAAACGAGCATCCGGGCGCCTGAACTGCCAACATCAACACGTATCCGAGTTGCGAGTTACGAGGACCGTGAAAGACAGGTTTTGAGAACTCTAGCGTGGTTTGGCCAAATTCAAACTTTTTACCATCTGCTGTCTCGATTTTGTCTACAATTTTCGAGTTGAGCTTATGGAATATGTAGCCCCGTTTCCGCTGGCTGGGATTGATGTTCGAGTTTATGCTCTTCACCAATACCGTCTTCCCCCGGTAAAGATGTTCAGCGAGTTCCGGTGAACTCCATGTCCAGGTCCAATCTTCAAAGCTGGGGACATAATGGTCGAAGTGATAATGGCTTATCGTAAGAATATTGGCCCCCCTCGCTGCTTCCATTATGGTCTGACGTGATCGTGCCAGCGCCATGTACTCACGCTCGTGAGGGCTCAGATTAAACCTGGGACCTAACGCAGACCCGGGATCGATGAGGAGTTCGATGTCGTCAGTTTTGACTAAGGTGGCCATACCGCGGACACCGAAGCTCTCAAAAGCTAAGGGCAAGACATGGATTCTTCCGTTACCTACAGGAACAGCTTCTATCATGTCGGATAACCTTTCTACCGTGAGATTTAAATTGGGCCCTCCTCCAATATGTAAGATGTCTCGTTTCAACTATCTTTGCAGGCCAAGGCTCAAGCGTCCAGTACTGATAGCAGGTTTGCCCGGCATCGCTAATATCGGTAAGCTCGCGGCTGAATATTTGATTCACAAACTCAGGACAACCAAATTTGCTGAGTTATACTCTGAGCATTTCCCAGAGTGGGCAATTCAGGAGAATGGCACCCTCAAGACGATTAAAATGGATTTCTTCCGGGCCAGACCTTCGAAATTGAAGCACGATTTGATATTGGCGACCGCAGATGCCCAGGCTGCCACACCTGTCGGACAGTATGTACTCACCGGAGAGATATTAGATTTTGCCAAAAAACACGGCGTGGAGTTTGTGGTGACGATGGCGGCTTACGTACTTTCCCAAAATGAACCCCTAAACAGGACGGTAGTCGGGGCGGCTTCCGATTCGGAGTTAAGCAAGTTGCTCAAAGACAATGGAGTTTCGCTTCTCGATGGAGGCATGATTGTAGGCATGAATGGTTTGCTTCCTGCGTTGGCAGCGTCCCGTGGGATGAGGGGTTTCTGCGTGCTGGGCACGACTAAGGGCGGCCTGTTGGATGCTAGGGCCAGTGAGGCGATTCTACGGGCTTTACAATCAATGTTTGGTTTCGATATAGATTTACGGGAACTTCATCAACACGCCCTATCCTTGCCGAGGCTCAAACCTTCTGCGCTTAAATTACCAAGTTTTGAAGAAGAACCGAGTTACATCCGCTAAACTTTGCATTTTACAACAAGTATAACAATAATTTCAAAAGCGTTAAGGGTCCAGATTACAAGAGGATGCAGATGTTTGAACTCTCAAAAAAGGAAATGGAAAAAATGGCAAGGATATTCGTAAGGAATTCGATGCGGGTAGGGAAAAAAGGCAGAGGGGGTCACGACGCTGTGAGAATTTTATACAATCGCGTGGATCCCAGTTGTGAAAAATTCGCTCTAAAGGTAGAAGAAGAATGCTGGAAGGTCGGTGCACATACTCTTTTTTTGGGGTACTCCTCGCAGAGACAAAAGCTCAAGTATCTGCTGACCCCAGAGAGGTCGCTGCGTGAGATGAGTCCGTTCGCGGAGACAATAGCGAGACGGGCAGATGTATTGATCTTCATCGGGGAGGAGGACGAGCCGAACTGGGCAAGGGGGCTCACGGAAAAGATTAAAATCGCGGCGCCCGTTCGTGAAAAGCTTCGTGAGATTACCGACAGACGGCGGACGAGATGGGCATACTTCGGCTGGCCGGTACCGAACACTGCTCGCGCTTATGGTTGCCCGGTCAAGCGATTTAGACAGATTTTTTTCAACAGCATCCGGAAGACCTTTGTACGAGAACTGTCTGAATTTTGTAAATTGTATCATGACGCACTCAAGGGGAAAGATAAGGTTCAAATAGTGACGGATGATGGTACAGACCTGAATTTTCAAATAAAGGGCCGCCCAGTGCTGGTCG
>DTYD01000032.1 GCA_012962055.1 Hadesarchaea archaeon | reverse complement strand
TCTGCTTTGCGATCTCTACTAAAACCAAATTGTTGAGATCAATCCTATCGCTTTCATTTCTTACCGTTTGTTCTGGAAAATATTTACTTACGATTTCTAAAAATCGTGCACTTAGGTTATCTGACTTGTTGAAAAACGAAATGTAACTAGTTGATTTTCCAGCTTCCTCAAAACTCTCGACATGTCCATCCGAGTCTATTAGTCCTAAAAGATAGTAAAAATCTTCGTCAAGCAGGGGGAAAATTTTGTAGGTCTTATGATGAACTTTTATTTTGATAAAAGAAGAACCTATTTCGAACGAAAATCCCTTCTCGCGTAAGTTTCTAAGATCTTTGGCCGAGAGAGAAATTTTGGAATCAATCAATCGCTCATACTTTATCCCTAAGCTTTTGCTGGCTTTTTTAAGCGAACCGAATTTTTGCTGAAGCTGTTCTTTAATCCTCCCTTTGAAATCCCCATAAACAAAGAACTCAAATTCAGAGTTGGCCAAAAGTTCGATGATATCCGTCTTTTTTGGGGAAATTGGTAATTTAGCAAGCGAGTAAATTTTGTCCCCTTTCTTCAGAGCGTCCACTCGTTTTAGCATCGGGCCCCTTGCTGTATCTACCAAAACTTCATGATCAGGAGTAAAAGTGTATTTGCCAGTATGTGATGTAACTTTCACAAGAATTTCTGGCGCATCTAACTTTTGCCAGCCGATTATTTTTTCGAAAGATGGCACATAGTTAGCTCGATCCCATGAAAGTACCATTCCCTCTTTTTTCTCGTTGACTATGTTTTCAATTCGCTCGATATTTCCGTCTTCTAGAATTACCTCAGTATCTCCGGTTACACATCGATTGGTGACATCGATTATGCTAAGAACCGTGTGGGATTTGTGGTTTGGACACAACCCGCAGTCAAAAGGGCATCCCCGCTGTTCCTTCGTCCGTGGATTCTCTACCCCATCGCCTACCTCCGCAAAATTCTCGAACCGTTTGTATATCTCAACATCCGAATAGTAAGTGTCCTGGAATTTTCCGTGCTCGGGGCACTCCTTTTTGATCAGCGCCTTGCCGTCCTCCTCGATTACCTTACCCTCGATGACTTTCAAGCAATCTGGGCAGAAGCTTTTGGTACGCTTGAGCAATTCCCCCTCCATTCCAATCATTCACCACTCAAAGAGGTGAATATTTAAAACTTGCCGAACTTGTCTTAATATGAAAAGTGATGATTGTGGAAAAACCACTCCGCCTCCTGCGAGAACTTGGCCTAACCGAGTATGAAGCAAGGACGTACACGGCTTTAGTTTCAAACGGACCATCTACGGCTGGTGAACTAAGCGGAATCGCGAATGTGCCGTATTCCAGAATCTACGATATTCTCTCCAAACTGGAACGAAAAGGGTGGGTGGAGGTTCAATCCAGTAGGCCAACGAAGTACAGGGGCAAGCCGCCGGCAGAAGTCGTGAGGATCCTGAAAACAGAACAAGAACAACGGCTCAAGGAACTCGGCAACGGTGTCGTCAAAGAACTCGAGCCACTATACGAGCAAAAAGCGGAGACGAAAAGACCAGATGTCTGGGTAATCCGGGGTGGGAGAAACCTTCTTACCAAGATATGGGAAATGCTCGCCCGCGTCCAGATCGAGACCCTAATTTCACTGCCATCCCTGAGTAATGAAATCGTGAAACTCGGTTCGTTCCTGCCCGCTCTTCAGGCAAAAAACATCAATGTACGAATACTGGTTACAGAAAAACCGAAACTCAGGTCAGCGCTGCCTACGAATATAGAAATAAAGACAAGGAAACCCCTCTTCGGTGGAGGGGTCATCATAGATGGGAAGGAGGTTCTGCTGGTGCTGGGGAATGAGGAGGAAATTGTCGGTATATGGTCAGATGAAATTGGACTAGCACGTTTTGCGAAAGAATATTTTGAATACCTGTGGAGAGACTCCAAGCACGTGAAGTAAATGTTGAATGAATTACTCCAGTTACTCGGCACGACGATCTGGTTCATCCTACCCGCATATGTGGCAAATTCCATCCCCGTGGTCCTAGGCGGTGGTACACCAATAGACAAAAACAAAATGTTCAGCGATGGCCGTCCGATTTTTGGATCAGGAAAAACCATACGTGGGTTTGTGGCGGGATTGATTGCCGGTTCCGTCGTTGGTGTATTGCGAGGCGTTGTAGAGCATTCTCCCACATATTTTATACTTGGTTTTTTACTTGCACTTGGCGCCCTGGTTGGCGATCTAGTGGGCAGTTTTATCAAACGCCGTTTGAATATCCCCAGAGGGGGTGCCGCTCCTTTTTTAGATCAGCTCGGCTTTGTCGTTTTTGCTTTGTTTTTTGCTAGTCCCATAACGTTGCCCAGCTGGGAAGTGATTCTGACAATCCTCATCGTCACTCCAATTGTTCACCTCGGTACAAACTTCGGCGCGTATAAGTTGGGTTTGAAAAGTAAACCATATTAATCGTGGGGGGCTGGCTTGAGTAAAAACTACGATATGTTCGGGATCGGGACTGCTCTCGTGGACTACTTCGTCAGATCAAGCGAAGAGATTTTGATAAAAAACGGTTTGATAAAAGGCGCCACAAATTTTATCCCACGCAGAAGACTTGACGAATTACATGCTGGACTTTCTAGCTCAATTTTGGCGTGTTTTCCTGGAGACAATGCCCGCAATGTGTGTGAAGGTATTAATTTTCTCGGAGGAAAATCGGCTTACGCGAGCTGCATAGCTAGGGACAAAGAAGGTGAACTCTTCGAGAGCAGCTTGCATGCCCAACACATTGCCTCTTTCCTAAAGAAAAAACCAGGGCGCACCGGAAAAACGATAACATTTATCACCCCTGATTTTCAGCGTACATTTGCTGCAGATCTTGGAAACAGCATTGAATACGAATCACTTCCAGCGGATGGTATTAAAAACTCTAACTTTCTGTACCTCACATCAATAACACTCCTTACCGAGGGCAATATTTCTGAAAACGCACGCAAAGCGATAAAATTCGCAAAAGAAAATGATGTACGAATATCTATTTCACTTGAGAACCCACCGATGATAAACGAAAATAAAAAGGATTTACG
>DTYD01000031.1 GCA_012962055.1 Hadesarchaea archaeon | reverse complement strand
TAAATTCCTCCTCAGTGAGGTGACCATCCATTTGCAGTAAAGTTATCAATTTTTTCTGCGGCACAATCGCTATTGGCATGTCCGTTGTGCCCCACTGGTCTTCCTCTTTTGTTAAGTCAAGAACTATCGTGCCGTCAACTTTTCCAACAGCCACAGCTGACACAAGATCCTTCATCGGTACACCCGCGTCAGCCAATGCCACCACAGCTGCGTTTATTCCTGCTGTGCGAGTGCCCGCGTCAGCCTGGAGTACCTCAATGAAAACGTCAATGACTGAACGGGGATAAAGTTTTAGGAACAGCACGGGTTCTAACGCTTCCCTTATCACCTTTGATATTTCCAACGAGCGTCTGTCCGGTCCGGGTCTCTTCCGATCCTCGACTGAGAAAGGGGCCATGTTGTAGCGGCAACGGAGCACAGCGGTGTTTGACTGTTGGTCGTGCCTGGGGTGCATTTCTCTAGGTCCGTAAACCGCTGCCAACACCTTATTTGCGCCAAGTTCAACGTATGCCGAACCATCCGCCCGTTTCAGGACTCCCGCTTCTATATTCAGCGGCCGCAACTCCTCCGGCGTGCGTCCATCAAGTCGCTTACCGTGGACGATCAGTTTCTCAGGTTTTTCCGTTCAATTACCTCCTAATTTATTTTTTTCAAGCCGAAGACGCACCCTGTCGGTCAACCCCGAAGTGTGCGCTTCGCGCTCTATCATGAACAAAGCTTGGACCACCGCATTCACCATCTGCGAGTCCTTGCCCTGAACTATTATCCGTCCGTTCTGCCCCACTATAAGCTTACACCCGCTGATCTCCTGAAGCGTTTTGAGCATGGAACCCTTTCGCCCGAGCACCCTTGGGATTTTCACCGGTGAAATCTCCACCAATTTCCCACTATCGGTTTTTCCCATTCTGGGCCCGCCCGTTTCCAACTGGACACGCACACGTTCGTCAACGTTCTTCACCGCCGCCACTACTACATCGCCGATACTTAGGTACTTGCTTATGTCCTCCCTGTTAAGGTCCACTTTTCGGTGCAACAAATCGGAAACGAAAAGGTTTCCGGTATACGGGGAGTTCAAATCCAAAATCCATCCAGAGTGATAGGAATCCACGACTACACCTACCACCAGATCTCCCTGAGACGGTATGTATGGTCCTTGAAGAGGGATGATCCTTATCTCCCCGCCGTGTAAATACGCCAACCCTACAACTGAAGAGTAAACTTGTTTTCCCTCGCGATAAGCTCCTTCTCGCAATCTGTAATCGCCCTCAGCAATTAGTTGTCCTGGCACGACGAGTTCACGATTTTGAACGTGGATCATCACAACACCTTCGTTTCGACCTCCCCTTTTGTAAGGTTGTTGAGCTTGTCGAAGAATTCGCTTTGGACCCCCGCTGGAATTTCAACGACCACAGTCCAAGAACCGTCCCCCAACCATTTTTCTTCTTTGATAGTGCCAAATTCTCTCACAACCCGCTGGGTCCTGCCAACGTGGGGAGCTGGGATTTTAATCGCTATCCTGCGATTCTCGAACTTCAGCGGAAGAATTGGCAAAAGTTTCTTGATTATCTTAGGAAGCTGTTGCTCCGCACTCTTGAACTCGTCGACGTGAACTTTAGCTTCCGCAACAGCTGCCTCGACCCTTGCGGGTGGGTGGGGCAGATTAGTCTGAGGATTTATCGCGCGTCTTGCTATCAGCGAAACCACCTGCTTCAACCTTTGCTCACGCATTTTGCGCCTCTGTTCAGTTGTGACCTGGACCTCGCCTCTCCGAATAATCTCCTCTGCGACTTTGAACACGTCGAGCGTGCCAAAAACCTTTTGAATGAGTTCCTCCGACGCGGCGTCTCCCTTTTTGGCGTCTTTAAAAACTTTGTCGACCGCCAATGCGTTCCGTATGTCTGTTGGTTCTCCGGCCCTGATTATCATCGCCAGCTCTGGATCGACTAGCACCTCAAAAGTTGTGCCATGGCCTGACATCCTGGCTATAACCGCGTCTTCTAGCTTTACCATGGCCCGCTACTCCTTGGCAGGCTTGGCTGGAGGTTTAGAAAGGCGCTTTATGTACTTGGTTAAATTCTCTAAACTTAGCTTTTCGAAGCGTTTACGCTTGCTCGGGATTATTGCCATCTCGAGTTTTTCAGCATCGACCTCACCCCCGACCACCGTCCGCAACGCCTCAATAGCAAGCAGGATGGCTTCGTCCATTGAAAGCTTCTCGTCGTATCGTCGTTCTAGAAATTCTGTAACGATCTGGGCCCCGCCTCCTATCGCCTGACACTTGTATGCCGCAACCACACCGCTCGGGTCAGTCTCGAAGAGGTGAGGTTTGTTGTTGTCAATTCCTGCGATCAACAGTCTGGCGCCGAATGGTCTGACGCCCCCGTGCTGTGTGTACAACTGTTTGATGTCCCCTATGCGCTTTGCTAGGGCCTGAACGCTGATCGGCTCGTCGTAACGCAAGCGGTTGATCTGGGCTTCTATGCGTGCATGGTCGATGAGGACGCGGGCGTCCGCAATTAACCCGGATGCCGCGGCCCCCATATGCTCATCCACTTGAAAAATTTTCTCGATGGACACTTCTTCCACCAGTTTGCCCTTAATTCTTTTTTCTGCAGCCAAAACCACGCCTTCGTTTACTGTGATGCCAAGAGCAGTCAACCCTCTTTTGACCGCTTCTTGGGCGTATTGAACCTGGAATAGCTTACCGTCAGGGCTGAATACCGTTATCGCCCTATCGTAACCTGCCCCGGGTGGCACAAAAGCCATTTCACATACACCTCGTTAACAGATGATACTGATTCAATAACCATAAGCCAAAAGCGTATTTAACCCTTTTCTATGGATTGACGAAGAACGCTTAAAAATAATTTATTATTCGGCTGTATGTACCCGTTAAAAAGGGATAAAACATGCCAAAAAATAGGGGCAAGAAGAAGGAAAACCACCGGTATTTCAGAATGTGCCCGGGATATTTTTCAGCTTTCTAGCGACGAGAGCCATCATCTTCATATTACTTGGGCGAATAACTTGTTGACAGGGTTAGATCTACGGCGTGACCGCATCCTCATCGTTTCGGTTCGATCTGTGGCATTCGCCGATAAAATTGAGTTCGTCCAGGAACGGGTAAAATTTAGAGAGGCAGGGGTGTG
Organism: Hadesarchaea archaeon; assembly: GCA_012962055.1. Lineage (GTDB taxonomy): Archaea > Hadarchaeota > Hadarchaeia > Hadarchaeales > Hadarchaeaceae > B75-G9. The sequence goes on along the minus strand of DTYD01000031.1, from coordinate 9,515 downwards.
CCGGCTGCGTGAAAAAAGTAAGATACCATCTTTTCCATGATATGATAACAGTTGGACTCTTCTTCACCCACAAAAAGCGTTCAACCATCTGCCAAAAATTTGCGTTTTGCTGCCCTTATCGTCCCTGACACACCGAGAACCCTAAAAATTTTCCCAGATTTCAACATTGACGTCTTGACCCCGTCAACCTGTCTGTGGCCGCAACGGAGGAGACCCCGCCGCGAGCGCTCATTGTAGAACATGAGTCTCAACACCGATTGTTCAGATTTTGGCGTCCTGTTTTGAAAAAAATTGATAACTTGTCTAAGTTCCGATGTGTTTGTTTCCTTCGTGATCTCAAAAGCGATATATCTTCGTCTTTCCCTCATCCTTTTGACCTTCTTTAACAAACTTTTCTACGAGTTCAATAGCTTTTCCACGTTTTGCCGGAAACACGGATACTTTAAATTTGACATGAATAGAATCGCCACTGGTCGTGTGTACTAATTCTCCCCCACATGCGATTTGTTTGTCGAACCTTAAGTAAAGATGGCAGGAATCATCAACCCCTGTTAACACCCTTTCTCGGAGCTTTTCAAGCCCACCTGTCCGCAACTTTGCCACTATGCGCCTCCAGAACTCACGCAAGACAGGCTCACGGCTCATCCGTGCTTCGAAAGACGTTATCTGGTTCCCGTAATGCCCTTTTAATCCCGACCGCCGAATTTCTATACCTTCCGGCAATATTGCTTTCAAGGCTTCCAGAACCCTATTCTCATCCTCTGTTGCGTGTGCGTGTACGCTCACCGCTGCGCTGCGGAACGGAAACTCCATTTGCTCACTTTATTCTTCCCCGTGCACGGACGCTGGGCCTCACCCTCTCCGCCCCCTTGCCTTTTGACAGCAAACCCCGGGCCTGTTTCCCTGCTCGGGTTAAACCTCGATAAACCCGTCCGCGTTGCGACGGATTAGCTACCCAGTTAAGCTGGGGGTCACTTTTGATAACGGGGTGACTGGGGTCCACCATTATTATCTCAAAATATTCCCTTACTCCGTCTGAACCCACAGGGTACGAGTTGAGAACCTCCAAGTTTGAATATTTTCTGGCCGCTCGCTCTTCTGCAATCAGTTGGAGGCTCTTTTTAGGAACTATCTTTGAAACGCCCATTCGCTTGGGTTTTCGTCCCCGCGACGGCCTCGCTTTTCTCCTGCCGCCCTTTCTGACGCGGGTCCAGACCACAACAATGCCTTGTTTTGCCTTGTACCCAAGTGCCCTGGCCCTTTTCAGATTGGTCGGGCGTTCAATGCGCGCGACGGCCGGGCCATGACGCCATCCCCGTATCCTCTGCCGCGTGAATTCCCGCGATTTTTCTCTCATTCATTTCACTTTAATGTGTCTTTTATTTTCTTGGCTATAATAATCGCTGCTTCGCGCTGAGCCTCCACTGTTGACGCCCCGATATGTGGTGTAAGGATCACGTTTGGCAGGTCAAACAACGGACTCTCGCGTAGTGGTTCGTTCTCATAAACATCTAAACATGCGCCGCCAATTTTTTTATCTTGTAGTACCTCGATCAATGCCTTTTCGTCTACGATCGCGCCACGGGAGGTATTAATCAGTACTGCCGTGGGTTTCATCAATTTTAACTCCGCGTTTCCAACTATATGTTTTGTCTCCGGGAGTAACGGCACATGCAGGGTGATGTAATCCGATTCTTGTAGTAAGGTCTTCAAATCTACGTATTTACCACCTGTTCGTTTAGCAAGTTCCTCATTTTGAACTATGTCGTGGAAAAGCAAGTTCATTTTGAATGCCGCACCCATGTATCCGACCTTCTGTCCAATATGGCCCGTACCAACGATTCCTAATGTCTTGTCCCTCAGTTCTGTACCCATGAGCTCTTTTTTCTCCCATTTTCCCTGCTTGGTACCAGAATCCGCCCGGAGTATATGTCTTGCAAACGTTAGCATGTATGCGAAAACTAGTTCTGCTACGGCAACCGCCGGTGCTTCAGGTGCATTGATGACCTTGATGTTTCTGCACTTTGCCGCCTCAACATCTATATTGTCTAGTCCCACTCCTGCCCTTGCGATTATCTTTAACTGTTTGCCGGCCGCGACGACATCATTCGTCACTTTTGTCGCGCTCCGGACAACTATTACATTCTTGTCTCCGACACGTTCGACCAGCTCCTCTGGTTTCAAACCCGTCGCTACCTCGACTTCAGCAAACTCTTGGAGCAATTTTAAGCCGTCTTCGTGGATCTTATCTGCAACAAGTACTTTTGCCAACGCCATCACCTTACCTAGGAGATTACCGCGCACGTGCTTAAAATCTTGCTTTTTCTCAACGCCCTTTAGTCGAAACTATTCGTATGACGTCTCCATTTTTCAGCTCGTGGTCTTCACCTAATCTCCGTTTTGTTCTAGCATCGATCGCGTGGAGAAATGAGTCCCCCAAATCTGAATGAATCACATATGCGAATTCATGCGCTGTAGTTCCCTGCGGTACCAAAAAGGCATCGGGGAGCACATTACCTTTTTTATCCGTGAGTTTCATTTCATCATCGACCGGATACACGACGATCAGTTTCAATAACTCATAAACAGCTTTGTCAATGACTAGCTGGACACCTGTAGAACCCCATTTTTTTATCACCGTTGCGATCTTATCAAGTGCGTTTTTCTGTTGGTCATTCAAAGATTCTGGTTTCAAAATAGTGAACTTGCCATCACCTGGGTTGTAACTCAAAAAACCCTTTTCGGCGGCGCGACGAAGAACAAACTCCGCTTCCGAGCATGTTGGAACAACTATATATCCACGTTCACGGATGCGCCCCATGTTTAGTTCAGCTTCTGGGATGTCCGATTTGTTGGCCGCTATCATTATCGGCTTGCTGACCTTTTGGAGTTCAGCCGCAAATCTAAGCAAATCGTCGTCGCCCCATTTTTCAGGGTCCGTTCGATCCACCGCAGCATATTTGAATGCTTCCAATACATGGGTTTCTTTTACACCGAGCCCGCTCATGCGCTCCGCTATTTCCCTCACCAAATCGAGTTTCTCGTACTTCGCCCTGCGTGCGAACCTCGGCCAATCCTTTGCGAGAAGAGTTCGGAACCACATGGTGATTTCGACCTCTAAAAAATCAATGTCTTTGAGTGGATCGTGCGCTCCTGGTGAACAGGGTTTACCCTCCCCATCGGTAGACCCCGCTGCGTCAATTATATGGATAAGCGCGGATGCCATGCGAAGATTATCCAAAAAACGATTTCCGAGACCACGTCCCGCGTGTGCGCCCTCGACCAAACCAGCAACATCTATCATCCTCACAGGGATGTACCTAACTCCTTCCATGCACTTTGAGTTTTGTGGGTTACAACTTACTTTAAACTCTTGACACGGGCACTTACCTCGCACATATGTCACACCAACGTTTGCGTCGATCGTGGTAAATGGATAACCAGCAACTGGAGCGTTTGCAAGAGTGACAGCGTTAAAAAACGTGGTCTTGCCCGTGTTGGGCTTGCCCACGAGTCCTAGCTCATACATCTTCAACACGTCTCGCCATGTTCGTACCAACCCGGCTTCTTTCGTTTACCAAAACTCTTGAGCCCATGCTTGATTAACTGAGAACGAAGTCGTTTGGCATAACCCGACTCAATTTCTCCCTTGCTTTCCATGAAGTCAATAATTTCAAGAGCCTGAGCATCGTTTTCACAACGCCGAAGAAAATCCACAACAGTGGGTTCATAACCTTCTATGTTATACGCGGCTTTCTCAGCTTCTCTTAAGTCGCTTCGCACCGCTCGAATTGTGATCGTGCCCTTCTCATTCCACTCGTCGGCCAAGTTCGGATACTTCCTCTGAAATTCTTTTCTCTTGTATCTAGTCATGTTGGGGCCTCTGTGGTTTCCACTTTTTCTTCCTAACCACCGGCTCAACAAATACCATGAGATTGGGTGGGACGTCTTTGTAGACGACCGCCCCCGGTCCGATAGCCGAATTTGGACCTATTTTAACGCCAACGTTGATCGTGCAGTTAATTCCGGTCTTTACGTTGTCGGCGATGATTGTGCCCAGCTTTCGTCTACCGCTACTGATCGCTTTCCCCCCAATTTTCATTTTTATTGGTTTTTCGTCCAGACGTAAATTAGCGATGGTCGTCCCAGCGCCAAGATTGCAGTTGCTACCTATTACGCTGTCTCCCACGTAGGATAGGTGCCCTATATTTGTGTTATCCATGATGATTGAGTTCTTCACCTCGACAGCGTTTCCAATTCTCACTTTGTTTCCAATGCCTGTAGATGGTCTTATGAAACAGTTCGGGCCGATATCACAATCTTTTCCAATGTATGTTGGACCTCGGATGTAAGACCCAGAACGGATGATCGAGCCTTCTCCCACATACACACGATCTTCCACATTTGCACCCACCTCCACCTTGCCGTGGATCTCTCCTCGTTGCCCCTGTAGGAAATATTCGTTTGCCACCAGCAAATCCCAGGGCCTGCCTATATCTGCCCACAAATTAAGTGGCGATGTGTAAATCGCCTTCCCCTTGTTGATTAAAATTTGCATGGAAACCGTAAGCTCGTATTCCCCGCGTTTGGACCGTTTTGTCTTTCGTATAGCGTCAAAAATTGCTGAGTCAAAGAGGTATATGCCAGCGTTTGCCAGCCTGCTCTTTATCCGTCTAGGTTTTTCAACTATCTCGCTGACTTTTCTACCTTTCATGAAAACTATTCCGAATTGCTCAGGTTCATCGACCTCTATCGTCCCCATTATCCCTCCAAAATCCCTATTAGAACTGAACTCTTCATGACGCCTCAAAATCATATTCAGAGATTCTTGGTCGACCAAGATATCGCCATTCATGACGACAAAGCGCTCACCGCCGACAAAATTCTCTGCCACTGAGACGGCATTGGCGGTACCTAACAGTTCCTTTTGGCGTAAATACTCCAGTTTTAAACCAAGTTTCGAACCATCACCATACCGGTCCATTATCTGCTCCCTGCCAAACCCGACCACTATTGCAATCTTGTTGATGCCGGCGTTCTTCAAAAGCGTGAAAACGTGATCGAGAGCTGGTTTTCCTGCTACCGGTAACAAGAATTTTGGCTTCGTGAAAGTGAGAGGACGCATTCGTTTGCCAAGACCCGCCGCAAGTACAACCGCTTTCACCTCTACCCCGTCTATTAGTTTAGGCCCCCTCAATAAAAACGTGAAGATAAATCATGGGGCGCCAGGTGCTTTAAGGGGTCGGACTTCCAGTTCTGTCCTTCTCTCCAAACAAATCATAGCTGGTTTGAATCGAACCAACTTTGGCCGGCCGACTCCGGGGCTTCCAAAATCGAAAATAATCAATCCCGACATGCAATTTTACTTCATAGTTGAAACGGGCGGGGTTTTCCACCAAATCCTGTTTTAATTATGAATACAACGTTTCAGAATTTTAATTGCCATGGTCGCAAGTTCCTGCGCGCGTGTCAAAGACTTGCTCTCTGCCGTCACTCTGATGTACGGCTCCGTTCCTGATGGTCTCACGAGCACCCAACCATCTTTGAACTCGAGCCGGATACCATCAATTTGTGACACTCTGGCACATGAAAACTCCTTCGATTTAAGTCCAAATTTCTCCATGACTTTAGCCTTTTGAGAATTGGGGCATGCCAATTTTTTTCTTGCCGTTTGATAATCTGGTAATTCGTCGAGCAATTTGGACAATTTTTTTCCTGTTGAATCAAGAAGTTTTAAAATTTTAACTGCTGCAAGTGCCCCATCGGGTGCTAAATGAAAACTTGGAAATATCCACGCACCACTGGGCTCCCCACCAAAGACCGCATCGTGTTTTTTAACTGCAGCGGCCACGTTCACGTCCCCCACAGGAGTTCGCATTATTTTACCTCCATACCTACCAACGACTTCGTCAACAACGCTCGAGGCGTCCACCGTTGTCACTACAACGTTATCTTTTTGGCAGATCTGATGGGCCGCAACTAGGGCGAGTAGCTTATCCGCTTGCGCAACTCTGCCCGCCTCATCTACGGCGGCAATCCTGTCTGCATCGCCATCGTGCGCGATACCGAGATCGGCCCCGGTAAACTTCACAGCCTTGCAGAGCTCTCCTAAATTTTCAGGTGAAGGCTCGAGTCCACGGCCCGGGAAAGTACCGTCGGGATGGGAATTCAACGTTGCCACCTTGCAACCGAACTTCCGAAATAAATGAGGGGTGACGAGCGAGCCACTGCCATTTCCACAATCGACAATGATTTTGTACTCATGTTTAAGCTCGATCGCTGCCACAACTTCATCGATGTAGCTTCCCAACACTTCGACCTTTTCGATCCGGCCTATACTGTCCCAACTTACACTTCTCATTTGCTTGTCGAAATAGATGCTCTCGATCTCAGTCTCGAGTTGAGATGTGTACGCCATGCCGCTTGAATCCCATAACTTAACCCCGTTGTACTGAGGGGGGTTATGAGAAGCCGTGATCATCACCCCTGCCTTGGCTTTTAATCGCCGTACGGCAAAACCGACAACAGGAGTAGGGACAGTATCTATTCGTTTGACATCGCAACCTCCTGAAAGCAGACCGGATACTATGCAACTCTCGAACATGCCGCTGGAGAGACGAGGGTCTTTGCCCACTACTACGCTTCCTGAGTTGTCGAGGTGTGTCGCAAACACCAGCCCCAAATCCATGATCAGCTTGGGGGTGATTTGTTCCCATACAACTCCGCGAATACCCGAGGTGCCAAACAGTTTCTTCATGAGAACCACTAAGCGGGACGGCTGAGGACCTTGCTCTTATAGACTTCCACCCTGTGGATTGGACAATACTGCTTCACACCTTTGTAAATATCCGCCGAAAGTTTGCCCAACACCATTTCTTGAACAAATTGGTCAAATGTCCGTTCACCTGCGCGATCCTCGACCACTTTCCGCATTTCTCCTCTGATAATCTCAAGTTTGGAACTCTGGACCCGTTTTAAAGTTGTCACCATCGCATTCACCCTCAATTTATAACCGTCTTGGGTTGTCACGGTAGCTATGTCGTCTACCTTCCCCACCCTGCGTCTGACTTGGCTCCTGATATAATCCCTCGCCATTTCATGTCCTGCAAAAGTAGTCGCTGATTTGGTACCGTTTACTCCATTTACTTGGAAATAGAGTTTGATGTGTGATTTAGAAAAATCTTCGATCAAATCCCCTAACGTTGTCTCGAAGACTCGTCTGATGAGCTGATTAGGTTCAAGCGCTAGAGTTTCCCCTATCTTGGCACCGCCGAACATTGGAGGAGCTATTATCTCAAACCATTTTTTTTCTCGCCACGATTTTTTTAACACTCGCTTTTTTTCTTCTGCCATTATTCCACCACTTTATGCGTGGGCGGTAGCGGCTGAACCCCCTTTCTAATTGTTTCCGGCCACTTTGATGGATCAAACCCATGCTGAGCGAGGAAGCCTACAACCCAGCGGCTGGTCCCGAAGCCGCAACAACCCGTCCAAACTTCCCTATCTTTAACTTCTTTTATTTTAAAGCTCTTCGCAAACTTAGCTTGGTGTACATTATAAGAACCTATCTCAAGCCAACCTTTTTCATATGGAAGCGCCACTTCTAAATCGTAAGTGGCTACCTTCTTGCTATCACCGATATCAGCCCCAACATCTCCCTCACGCATATAGAAAGGGGTGGCGACCGATAACCGCCATTCTAATCCCAGCTTTTCAAGCACTTCAATACTTTTGTTTATAATTTCATCCCTAATCGAAACAGTGTCGTCCGGCGTCCCCATAAACACGAATTCAATGCGCCTGAACTCCTGGGTACGCACAAGCCCCTCAACACCTCCTCCTTCCCACCTGTATGTCCACCCGCTACGATCGAACTGTTTCAAGGGTAAATTCTCCAGTCGGACGCGGCCGAGCGCGAAAACTTCGTAAAAGGGCTCACACTGCGCAGGAGCGAGGACGTAAGCCGGTTCCTTCAGGATTCGTCTGAGTTCGTGGATCGGAAGACGTTTGGTAAGCCTGAGCTTTTGTTTGAAGTTCAAAAAAGCCTCTGGGTCTCTGGGGGGTGGAGAAACATAATACATCCCCTCGGGTACACCGTCTAGATATCCGGGCATCCGTTGCATAACTTCCAATGGAATCAGCTTTGGGAACATGACCTCCTCGAACCCGAGGGGGCGTGCCACGTTCTCGATGATGATATCCTCGAGTGCTCGAAGCAGCTTGGTGTACGGCTCCGTGTATATCCACTGCCCCCGCGCCGGGAACTCTATCACCCAGCTCAACCGCTTCGCGACCTCGAATGGATCTTCCCTGAAAGGATGATCCAGCTTCGGTCCTCGCCTGACCACTTTGGGCTCTGCCACCCTCGCTGGTACGTGAGCAAAAGCCTCCTCAACCATGGAAATGAGTCTATCGACGACCCTCCCCCTGATGTCTGCCTCGGTGAGATTTTTTAGTGAAATTTCGACGCCAGCTTTGCCGACCTTCACATCATACGGTAAGCGTTCGAACTTAGCCCTTGTGTGCTTCGACACCTCGATGGATGGCAGAACAACTCGACACTCGCTGGCAGTCATCTCACGCAGGCCGAGCTTATGCTTTTTCCCGAGTTCTGCACCGAGGAGTTTCGCGAGCCTTAGCAGAGCATCGTGGGCGCGAACATGGCGACCTGATTCAAGCTCGACCTCCAAGTCCCTCCCCGTCACGCGCCATCTTACCACTCTAGCCGCCCCAGCCTCCTTGTCTTTAGGCGCACCCTTGCAGAGTAACGGCTTGGCCTTTTCCATGGTGGATTCTATATCTGTTTCTACCTGCTTGAGTTCGCCGCTGAATGTTAGCTTAGCTTTGAGTTCAAACCTCAACCTATCGCCAAAATCTCATAACTCACCGCATATGAAAAGCTTGCCGTCCTAAAATTTCGTGATATTTTAACGGAATTCTTTGCGCCTCCACCGATGGCTTCGCTTGGAGCACAGCTCCATCCACCATCGGCTTCCTCTGGTGCCATTCGGGGGGGACGTGGCTCCCCACATTCTTAGTCCACCAGCGTACGGCTGTGTTACAGGCACCCACAAAGTGCCTGTCGCTCACGAAACCACGCGCTTTGCATGAAAACACGTGTCCATTCGGCTTGTTCAAAACGCCACATACCGGGCACGTGCTTGAGGTTCCCTTTACCCACCAGTGGGGTAGGTAATGGGTCGAATATCCCCGCTGCAATGTCTTGTACCCGCTGCAATGTCTTGTATTCAATGTAGGATTGGAGCTTGCAGAAGGGCCATTGATTAAGTCTCCGGCGCATGTTCTTCCGTAATGCCTTTCTGTTCTTCGATCGTCTTTTTGAGCGCATCGACTGACGGATGTTTGTCAGGTCTTCGAAGACTGGCTCGATCTTCTCCCTTGTCAGGATTTTGGTGACTTCTTTGGAAACTATATGTAATCCCAAATTTGACAGTTTTGAACGGGTCTCATAAAATGGTCCTAGTTGGCTCTAACTCGCGGAATAAACGCACTTT